>CAIPGK010000733.1 GCA_903864575.1 uncultured Chloroflexota bacterium | reverse complement strand
GGGTTGGCGATCACCTCCGCCTGACGGACCTCGGTCGACTTGGCCCCCGCGCGCCGGAAGGCCTCGTCGCCTGTGGCAGCGGCAACTCCTCCTCCGGGACCGGCCGGGGCGGCACCTCCCGTCTCCCCGCCCATATCCATGGAAGAGCGCATCGCGACCATGTCGGAATGGATCTGCGCCTCCTTCAGCATCTCGGCCTCCTGACGCTTGCGAGCCAGTTCCTCTTCGCGGGCCCGGGCCGCCTCGGCCTCTGCGTCGCCCTCGACGAGAGCTTTGGTCTCAAGTTCCGTCTGAAGCCGGATATTCTCGCGTTCGAGATCGGATAGCGCGGCCTCGCGCGCCTTGGCATCCGCATCGAGCGCCGCCAGTTGCGCTTTCAGATCGGCGAGCGCCGCCTCATCGGTAACGGTCACGGGATTGGCTTTCAGATCGGCGATCTGGGCGTTCAGCGCCTCGATCTCGGCCTTGAGCCGCTCGGCCTCAGAAGTGTCCGGAACGGCAGGGACGATCTGCGGCTTTTCTTTCGTGATCGAAAACCCCTCGGCGCCGCCATCCCCTTGGAAATCACTCACGGACGCGGTTTCCAGCGCGGGTGCCGGGGCAGGGGCCTCCGGGGCGGCGATGACAAGCCAGGCCCCAACGCCGACGCCCGCCACGGCGGTGACGGCCGAGAGAGCGTAGGGGTTCACGCCGCGTCGGCGTTTTGGGGCCTCGGAGGGTTTCATACGGGCCATGCGCGCGGCGAGTTTGCCGTCCTGATCCTCCTCGCTCATTGAAGGGTCCCCGCTTCCGCGGTCACGCAGACATATTCATCGCCGTAGCGCAGGACCCAGCGTTCGGAGCGGGTGCTGACGGTGATCGTGGTGCCGCGCACGGCGGAGTTGACCGAGTACTCCTGTCCCTTGGCATCGGCCCGGAAGATCGTCGGCATCGGGGCACCGGGCGGGATGACGAAGGTGGTCTTCCGCCCATCATCCGAGATCGACACCGGCGCGAAGTCGGGGAGCCGCTTGCCCTTTTTCATGACCTTGTAGGTCATCGGTAGGGCCGCCGGGATGTCGGTTCCGGGCGAGGTGCCGCGGGAGCTGCCTGGCACGGTGAACTTCACCGAATAGTTTGGACTGCCCTTCGCACTCTCCGTCACTTGCAGGAAATAGATGTTCTTCTGGGTTTCGACCGTCAGGTTTGTCGTGGCCCCCGCCACCACTGGCTTGATGATGAAGAGGTTCGACCGCTCGAGCTTGTCGATCTTGAAACTTTCGAGATCGCCGATGGCGATCGACTGGATTTTCTCACCATCGCCCAGTTCGACGAGGGTCACGGTCCGGAGCCGCGTGGTGATCCGGTAGACCTGACCTTCCTGATAGGTGGCATAGGTCACCCGGGCGTCATGACTGCCGGATTTTGGGGCGGTCTCGGCAAGCGCGGGCAGGGCCGCGAGGCTGGCCACAAGACCCGCCGTGAGGAATGTAAAGCGTGGGATCATGTCAGCCTTCCGAAGGGGTGAGGGCCTCGGATGTGAGGCGGTAATCGGTAACGAGGAACCCGGTCGGGTTCTGCCAGACGAGATCGAGTGCGGTCTGTTTCGTGGGCTCAAACCGGAAGGTGACGGTCGCGGTAAACTTGCCTTCCCGGTCCGGGATACCCTCGCCATCCGAGACCCAGGTTTTGGTGAAACGGACCTGCGCCGTGGTCTCGGTCACCGGCGTGATCGAGAGGATGTCGACCCTTACCTTGGAGTTCTCGCCGTAAAGCTTTGGCGGATAGTTTGGATGGCCTTCGGTCCAGAGCGCCACGAGGGACGACCTCGCATTGGCCTCGGACCAGGTATAGGCGCGGAGGATCCGTTCCTCGTTGTCGTGCTGGTCATAGGTTTCACGGTCGGTGACATAGGCGAAAAGGAGGCTTTGCCGGATGGCCTCAGCCTGTTCCATGCCGGCCTTCTCGACCGCTACCACGCGTTCGGCCACACCGGTGTCCTTGTCGACGATGGCGAGGAAGGCCTCGGTCTCCTTCAGTGGCAGGAGGGTGACGACGGCGATCATGCCCATGAGGCCGATGGCGAGACCGCCGCACGCCACCGCATAGGCGATGCGTTCGCGCTTTTTCACGCCGAAGAACATCTCGGCCTCGAGAAAACTTCTCAGTTCAGGGGGTGAACCTGTCATGGTCTTGCTCCGGGAAAGGGGGTTTGGCGCGGCTGGCGGTGGCTGGATCAGCTGTCGCGGATGAACTGGCCGAGTCGCATGCGGGCCGCATGGCCCCGCTCGGCATCGGACCGCGCCTGATCGCGCAAATGGTGATGCTCGGTCTTGCCGGTCATGAATCCAGAGCGGAACTCGTTCATGCGCCGGGCGGAATAGTCGGTGGCTTTTTCCAAAGGCTTGCCCGCAACCCGGAGGGCCTGGGGCGCGATGCTGGCGAGGCTGATCTGGCCGGTGATATGCGTCACGGCATTCGGGATGGCCATCAGGGCGAAGATGCCCACGAAGACAATGACGAAGAAGCCGAGGATCGACCCGAGATCGGTGACGTCCTTGGTTTCTCGGAAGACATCATGGGCCACTGTCACGACGGCGACGATGATCCCCGCAGAGGCGACCGGGTACATCAGATAGCCAATCATCGCCGAGAGCCAGGCCTCGAAGATGCCCTTGGTCTTCTCGAAGATCGTGGCGCCAATGGCGAGCGGGGCGACACCGAGGAGGAAGGCGATCATCAGTTTGGCGAAACCGACGATGAAGACGTAGACCGCCATCAGCACACCGAGGACCACGTAAAGGATTGCGGCAACGAAGCCGCGCATGATCGAGGACATGGCGGAGGAGACGCTATCGACATTGCCCGCCATCATGTTCGCCATGTCATCCATGGCTGCGGTTGCCGATGTGGCGACACCGCTGCCGCCGAGGCGGAAGTATTCCAGCGCCAGATCGCTCAGCCCGTTGCTGGCGGCCTGGTAGATCTGGCTGAAGTTCGACCAGGTAAGACCGAACATCAGCACCATGACGACCCGGAAGGCGAGTTGCACCGCATCGCGCATGGCGATCCGGTAGACATTGAGCGCGGCATTGATCCCGACCATGACGAGGAGGAGCGCGAGAAGGCTCGAATAGATCGGGCCGACGGCGCTGGCCGTTGCCTCGAAAAACCGTTGGCCCGCCGCCGTGATCGCCGCATCCAAAGTCGTCAGAATGGTCGAGACGCTATCCATCAGAAGGATCCGCCACACATCGTCTCGGCGATGGCTGTCAAGCGGTCAGCCTCTTCGGCGACCTCCTTTGTGTGCTGCCAGCCCAAGCGTTCGACGCCATTCTGTTTGCGCAACGCGTCGGCGACGCGGCCCACGTCTTCCCAATTCGCGACCTTCCCAATGCAAGTACAATCCTTCGATAGGATCACGTTTCTGGTGCGGACCAGACCGTAGATGTCCCGCAAGGCTCTGGCTTCAGGTCCGGAGCGAGTCAGCTCATACCCAGCAGGCCATTGGGCCTCACAGTTCCGGAACTCTTCGTTGACCGCGCCCGGGATCGGCTGGACGTCGTCCGGCACATCGACCTTCGGCAGGACGTCGAGAAACGCCTCTTCTTGCTCCAGATCGGCCGGGGCAGGGGCTTCGGCCGGGGCCATCCCCGCCAGCAGGGTCGCCAGGATCAATGC
>CAIPGK010000732.1 GCA_903864575.1 uncultured Chloroflexota bacterium | reverse complement strand
GAACCTATCCCCTCGACACCGCGGCGGCGGCCTGGGCCGACCGCATCGTGAGTCGCGGAGCCTTCGTGAACGCGAGGCTGCAGCGCCGCCGGGAAGAGCGCCGCCGCCGCCGCCGCCACAACCGCCGGCATTGACCACATGATCCCGGAAACACCCGGCGCATCGCCCGGAACTCACCCCTTTTGGGTGATGGCCGAGCCGGAAGGTGGCTCTACGCTGCGAGCGTACCCGGGGCCGGGTGAGTCGTCACGCCGCCGGTTGCCAGACCCCGAGGAGGGCACGCATGTCGCAGGATTCCCGGGATACGAACGCGGTGGACGCGCCGCTCGATCCCTCGCTCATCTCCAATCACTACTCGTGGATCCGGACTCGCCTCAGCATCGAGCGGACCTTCCTCTCGTGGGTGCGAACCGCCACGTCGCTGATCGGCTTCGGATTCACGGTGTTCCAGTTTCTCGACAAACTCGGCCGCGCTGACGTGCGGCCGACGGCGCCGCGCAATTTTGGTCTCGCGTTCATCGGCGCGGGCATCCTCGCGATGCTCATCGGCTGGTGGCAGCACCACTCGGAGATGAAGTACCTCTCGAAAAACGAATTCTCCGACATCGGCTGGCGCAGCGGCCTCCCGGTCTTCCACGGCCCGAACTACCTCGCCCTCGTCGTGGCGGCCATCGGCGTCGTCGCCTTCGTCTGGGTGCTCATTGGATACTGACGCCGCCGGTTCCAGTGCGGGAGGCGACGCCGAACTCGACAAGCTCGCCGACGATCTCTCGCGCGCCCGCGCCGCCGAACTCCGGAAGGACCCGGAACGGCTCGCGGAACTGCGCCACGGCGCGCGCCTGACCGCGATCATCGGGGTCGTTTTTGCCCTGCTGTTCGCGCTCGGGCTCGCTCTCCTGTTCAGTATTCCCCACGAAAACGCCTCGAAGGAGGAACTGATCGCCTTCTACCAGAGCGACGATGCCCGCCTGGTGCTGATGGGTGGGCTGTACGTCCTCCCCTTCGCGGCGGTCGCGTTCCTCTGGTTCATCGCCTCGCTGCGGTCGTGGATCCGCTTTCGGGCCGACCGCCTCTCGGGCATCTACAGCACCGTCCAGTTGCTCAGCGGAGCGGCCTTCATCACGCTGATGCTGGCCGGAGCCGGGGCGATCTCGGTCATCCCGCTCTCGCGCGATCTGGCGGGGGTCGATCTGGATGTCGAATCGAAGCGTCATTTTGCCGTGCTCGCCCGCGTTCTGCTGATGATCTTCTCCATGCGCATGGCCGCGATCATGGTGATGACGACCTCGACCATCGGCGCGCAAGCAGAGTTGTTCCCGAAGTGGTTCCGCCTGCTCAGCGCCGTCGTCGCCGCCGCGCTCTTCCTCGCGGCCTCCTTCAGCGGATGGTTGGTCGCGCTCTTCCCGGCGTGGGTGATCGTGCTTTGCGCCCTGATCCTTTTCGGCTCTCGCCGGCTGTGGCAAGCCACCGGACCGGACAGGCATGACGACGCGCCCTGAGATGTGATCCCGCCGATCGGGCGGCCTCAGCAGGAGAGAAGGGGAACGGATCGTGGAGCAGGAAGACATTCCCCAGTTCGTTACGACCGCGCGTCACTGGATCGAGGTATCCGCCATCGGGGTGGACATCCTCGCCGCCATCGTGATCGTCATCGGGATGACCGTCGGCACGCTCGGGTTTCTCGCACACTGGCGACCCCGCGCTCCGGTCCCCGAATTCCTCGAGGGCTACCGCAAGCAGGTGGGCCGCACCTTGCTGCTCGCGCTCGAACTGCTGGTAGCGGCGGACATCCTCGAAACCATCGTCTCCGGCCCGACCCTGCAGGAAATCGCCGGGCTGCTGCTGCTCGTGATCGTCCGCACCTTCCTCTCGTGGTCGCTGGAACTTGAGATCGACCACCGCTGGCCGTGGCAGCCCGAGCCGCGCAAGCCGCTGCAGGAACTGGCCGAAGCCTCCCGATCGTCCGGGCGAGCTGCCGCCGGAGCCCCGGAGGACTAGCGGCGATCCTGTCGAAACCGAGATCGCAACCCATGCTGGCCGGACCTGAGCGCCAGCGGCCTGCGCCGGTTCGCGTGTCGCTCGCCGCGCTATGCTGCCGAGTGAACGACACCGGCCGCCTGCGGTTCCGCTCCGCAACGCGCCGCAGCAGTTCCGTTCATCCGGAGAGCACGCGATGCGCTACAGCGAAATCATTGCCCCATCGACTTCCGCGCTGCGGGAAGGCGCACCCCCGGACCCGGGCCCGGGTGAGGCGCTGATCCGGGTCACGGCCTGCGGGGTTTGCGCCTCTGAACTCCACCCGTGGCATGACGGACTCCCTGCGTATCCCACCCGGTTCGGGCACGAGCCGGTTGGTGTGGTGGAAGCGCTCGGGGAGGGCGTGTCGAATGTCGGCGTCGGCCAACGGGTCACCGGACTGTTCCCGGAAGCCTTCGCGACTGTCGCCGTCGCCCGAGCCAGCGAATTGCTGCCGGTTCCCGAGGGCATTGCCGATGAGAACGCGCTCGGCGAACCGCTGGCCTGCCTCGTGAACGCGGCCCGCCGAACCAGGATCGACCTTGCAGACCGGGTCGCAATGGTCGGACTCGGATTCATGGGTCTCGGGATGCTGCAACTGGTGAAATTGCGCGGCGCGGCGCGAATCATCGCCATTGACGTCCGGGAGGAGGCCCGAGCGCGGGCGCGGGCGCTCGGGGCCGACGAGGTCTATCACCCGGATGACATGCCGGAAGAATTCCTGATGACCGACTTCCCGCAATGGAGCAGCGACCGCGGCTTCGATGTGGTGATCGAGTCGTCCGGCGCCCAGGCTGGCCTCGACCTCGGCGGGAAGCTCGTCCGGGCGCATGGCGTGCTGTCGATCGTGGGCTACCACCAGGGTGGCCCGCGCACCGTCGACATGAAGATGTGGAACTGGAAGGCCATCGATGTCGTGAATGCTCACGTTCGGCGTCGGGATGACCTGATGGAATCCATGCGGATCGGGCTCGAACTCGAGCGGACAGGGCAGATCGACCTTGGATCGCTGGTGACCAACCGGTACACGCTCGAGGAGGTCGATGTGGCCTTCCGCGACCTGATGGGCAAGCCGCCGGGATTCGTCAAGGCGGTCATCTACCCGTGAGGCCGGAGCCGGGAACACCGGTCCCGGAGCGCGCTCAGCGACGCCCGAGACGGAGGGCGTCGGCCAGCCCGTCGCCGAAGATCGAAAAGGCGATGCCGGTAAGCACCACCGCAAGACCGGGGAAGAGGCTGATCCACCACGCGGTGGCCATGAAGGTCCTGCCCTCGGTGATCATCGCGCCCCATTCAGGGCTCGGCGGCTGCGCGGCCAGACCGAGGTAGCTCAGGCTCGTGACCAGCACGATGTAGAGCACGATGTCCGCCGTCGCGAAGACCAGCGCGGAGGAGATGACGTTGGGCAGGATATGGCGCGAAATGGTGCGGCCATTCGTGGCGCCCATGGCCAGCGCGGCCTCGACGTATTCCCGGTTGCGAGCGACCAGCACCTCCCCGCGAACGAGCCGGGCATAGCTCACCCAGGCAACCAGCGCGACCGCGATGTAGACGCTTGTCAGCCCCGTGCCCAGCACGGCCACGATCGCAATGATCAGGATCAGGAACGGAAACGCCTGGATGACATCGGCGATGCGCATCGCGATGGCGTCCACACGCCCGCCAAAGAATCCGGCGAGACAGCCAACCGCGCCGCCGACAAGGAACGGCAGAATCACGCTGAAAATGCCCACCTGCAGATCGATCCGGGAACCCCACACCACCCGCGAGAAGATGTCGCGGCCGAGGTTGTCCGTGCCAAAGAGGTGCTGCGCGGTGGGTGGCTTCAGCCGCGCGGTGTAGTCGGTGTCCTGGGGGCCCATTGGCGCAATCACCGGGGCGAAGATGGCAACCAGAAAGATGGCCGCGATCAGCGCGCCGCCGATCAGCAGGTTGCGCTCGCGCCAGCGAAACCCGCGGGATGCGGCTCGCGCGCGAAGCGATCCCGCCGCCTCGGCTGGCGCGGCATCCTGCAGGGATGGGGATCTGGTCGCCATCGCGCAAAGCTCCCCGCGGTCAACCGACCCGCACGCGCGGATCGAGCAACGTGTAGATCAGGTCGGTGGCGAGATTGACCAGGATCACGAGGATCGCGAACACGAGGGTCGTCGACTGGACCACCGGATAGTCCCGCGCGCCGATGGCGTCCACCAGCAGCTTCCCGGCGCCCGGCAGCGAAAAGACGTTCTCCACCACCACCGTGCCGCCCATCAGGTAGCCGATCGAGAGCCCGAGGAGGGTCACGGCGGGAATCAGGGCGTTGCGCAGCACGTGGCCGGTGACGACGCCGGCGCTGTTCAATCCTTTCGCGCGGGCAGTCCGCACGTAATCCGCCTGCATCGCCTCGAGGATCGATCCGCGCAGCGCCCGCACCAGCAACGGCACGATGCCGAGCGCGATCGTGAGCGCCGGAAGCAGGAGGTGGTGCATGCGATCCACCGGCCCATCTCCCGCGCCGGAGACCGGGAACAGCCCGAACTTCACGCTGAACACGGTCAGCAGGACAATGCCGATCCAGAACCCCGGCATGACCATGGTGACCATCAGCAGGGCGCGAACGATCTGATCGAAGAGGCTGTCCTTCCAGACCGCCGAGGCGATCCCGAGCGGCAGCGCAATCGCGACAATGATCAGCGTGGCGTAGGCGATCAGCTGGAGGGTGAGCAGGAGCCGGTCCTGGAGCAGGGAGGAGACGCTTGCCTTGTACTTGAGCGATTCCCCGAGATCGAGGGTCAGGATGTTCGAGACATAGCGGAGGTACTGCTCCCAGATCGGTCGGTCGAGACCGAGCTCATGCCGCAGCGCCGCGATGGATTCCGGCGTCGCGTGGATCCCAAGCATCGTCGCCGCCGGGTCGCCGGGAATCATCTGCAGCAGGATGAACACCACCAGCGTGATGCCGAACACGACCGGGACCATCTGGGCCAGTCGGCGGACGACGAACTGCGCTCGGCTCACGAGCAGCCTCCAGCCGTGCAAACCGGCGGCGCCGCAAATCGGCGCCGCCGGCAAGAACGTCTATTCCATCCAGGTCTTGACCCAGACCCACTGGCCGGTCGGCGGCTGCTGAAAGTTGTGCACCTTCGTCGACGTTACCGCCAGATAGGGCTTGTGGTAGAGGAGGATCATCGGGGAATCCTGATTGAAGAGTTCCTGGATCCGGAAGTAGATCTCCCGCCGCCTGGCGTCGTCCGGCTCGCCGGCGCCGGTGCGGGCGAGTTCCTGGGCCTCGGGGTTCTGCCAGCCCGTCTGGAATGCCTCCGAGCTCTCCGGCAGCACCGCGTAGGAGACGAGCTCATCAGGGTCGATGATGTCGTTGGTCCAGCTGTTGATCATCGCCTGGAAGGCGTGGCTGTTGTAGTTGTCGTTCGAGACGCCCGACTCGGTCGGGACGATGGTGACCTCGACGCCGATCTTGCTCCACATGTCCTTGAGCACGGTCGCCAGGGTGTTCTGGTCGTCGCTCCCGGCGACGGTCTGGAGCTCGATGGCGAACCCGTCCGGCGTCTTCGACTGGGCAAGATGCTCCTTCGCCTTCTCGACGTCGTAGGGGAAGCCTTCGAGGGTGTCGTTCCAGTAGAGCGCGCCCTTCGGCATGAAGGTGGTCGCGACCTCACCCTGTCCGAAGAGCACGACATCGATCAGCGTCTGCTTGTCGGTGGCGTATTGCAGGGCAAGCCGGGCATGCATGTCGTCGAGCGGCGCTTCCCGGTTGTTGAGGGTGATGTACTGGCTGAAGGTGGACGGCAGCGAGAGCACCTTGAGGTTCGGATCCCCACCCAGTTCCTGCAGGCGGCTGGACGGCACGTCGCCCATGCCATCGAGCTCGCCGCCCTGCAATTGGAGCACGCGCGCATTGTCGTCCGGCACGACCATGACATCGATCTGGTCGAGGTAGGGCAGGCCCGCCTCCCAGTAGTTCGGGTTCTTCGTGAGG
>CAIPGK010000731.1 GCA_903864575.1 uncultured Chloroflexota bacterium | reverse complement strand
CGATGTGAACCGCCTCGGCTGCGACATGCTGGCACTCTCCGCTCACAAATTCCATGGCCCCAAGGGAGTAGGGTTGCTCTACGTTCGGCAAGGGACTCCGGTCGTATGGCAGCAGGACGGTGGAGGTCAGGAGCATGGGCGGCGAGGCGGCACCGAAAACGTGCCAGGAATCGTTGGCATGGCGGCCGCGCTCGTGAACGCTGATGCGACTCGTCAACAAACGAGCGTGCGGGTAGCGGCGCTCCGGGATCGGCTCGAACTGGCCCTTCGCGAGGGCATTCCCGACCTTTCGATCAATGGACCGACCGACACCGGTTCGAGACTTCCGAACAATCTCAACGTTTCCATCCAGGGCATCCAGGGCGAAACGATGCTGCTTGCGCTCGACCTGGAGGGCGTCGCCGCGTCCGCTGGCTCGGCCTGCACAACGGGCAACGCCGAGCCGAGCCACGTGCTAGTGGCCATGGGCATCCCGGAGGAACGCTGCCGCGCGAGTCTGCGTTTCACGCTTGGCCGGGATACGACGGTCGAGGACGTCGACGAGGCGGCGGACATCGTCGCTTCGGTCGCGGAGCGGGTCAGAGGGCTTGCGGGGGCTCCGCGGTAGCCTCCGTAGCTCCACCGGACATCGACGTGTCCCGATCGGGGTCAGCGGATGTCCCAAGTTCCTCGAGCGCGGCCGCGGCAGTCTGCTCCAGCAACTCCAGTCCGTCCATCCCGCCAACCGAGCCAAGCGGCGGCAGATCATCAAGGGAACGCAGGCCAAAATGCCGCAGAAAATCGGGCGTCGTCCCGTACTGAATCGGGTTCCCGATGACCGGCAATCGACCGATCGCGTCGATCAACCCTCGTCCATGGAGATTAGCCAGCACGCCCGAGCAATCCACCCCGCGAATCGCCTCGACCTCGGCGCGAGTCACGGGTTGCCGATAGGCAACGATCGCCAGGGTTTCCAATGACGCCCCGGTGAGTTTCGCCTCACGTTCCAGTCCGAGAAACTGCCGGACCTGATTCGCAAACCTCGGCGCGGTCGCAAGCTGCAGCCGTCCCTGGTGGCGAAGGATGACCCAGCCGCGAGTCTGGTCCGCCTCGAGACCCGGAAGCACCCCAGCAACCCGCTCCGGCGAAACGCCGCAGCCGAGAGCGAGCTGTTCCAGCGACGTCGGCTCCGGCGCGACGAGCAAGAGCGCTTCGAGCAGCGCGGCAAGATCGCCGTCAGGAATTGCCGCGTCGTCCAGCGGAAGTTGACGAGGATCGGCGCTCTCCAGACCGATCGTCTCCTCGGGGTCGGTCATGTGAGATCAGCTCCGGCAAGGGTCAGCGGGTCGATTCGACTGTCCATCGGCAGGATGGTGATTTCGCCAAACGGCTCGTCCTGTTCGGCGTCGGCGGCACGGCGGCGCATCAGCACCAGCACCGCAAGAAACCCGACAAGCACTTCTTCCCGGCTTGCTTCGGGGCCAACCAACGCGCGGAACCGGACGGGCTTTCTGCTCGAGAGCGCGTCAATCAGCCGGAGCAGCATCGATTGGATGGTGACGACACTGCGGATCGGCGAGGTGACCACCGGGGGAACGAGCACAGCCAACCGGCGCCGAAGGGAGCGGGCCAGCACGGATGGGTGGTGATTGGCAAGCCGAACGACGACCGGACCAGGACCTGAGACAAACCCGCGCGGGTATGCGCCCAGACCAAGCGCCTGCGATTCCGCGAACCGCTGGGCGGCATCCTTCATCGCGCGGTACTCGATCAACTGCCGAACAAGGTCATCCTCGTCGATGGTCTCCTCCTGCACCGGTGGCCGGGGGAGGAGCGAGCGGGATTTCAGCACCAGCAGGCGCCCTGCGACATTTGAGAATGCAGCGATGGTCTCCAGCGGGGCCTCGCCGAGTTCCTCGACATGGGCCAGAAACTGGTCGGTTACGGCCATCAGCGAGATCTCGGTGATGTCGAGATGCTCCCGCTCGATCAGGCGCAGCAACACATCGAGCGGCCCCTCGAATGAGGGGAGCCGCAACTGGTAACCGAACAGATCCGGTGTTTCACTGATCGTCGTGCTCATGTCGCTCGCAGTCTACGGCAGGTCTGGCAGCTTCAGCCGGGAGGGGCGTCGTCCGCCGCAATGAGGGCGGTGAGAAGCGGGTCGTCGAGGATGTCACGCCGGTCATGGTTGGCGACGAGCCACACGGCATAGGGTGCAGCCCCGGCGTTCCTCAGGCAACGCGCGCCGATCGCCGGATGGTTCGCTGCGGCATCCAGTCCGGCCCGTTGCCCCCGCGCCCGTTCGAGCCATCCCGGCGCAAGTCTCCGTGCGAGGACCAGCGCTACACGGTCCGCTGCCGACGCGCGGAACCCACCGCACGACTTCCCGGCATCGTGCAACAGCGCCGCCGTCGAGGCAATCTCATCGTCCCACCCCGACGCGGCGAGTCTCGACTGGACCTGGCACGCATGGATTTGGTCGCACAGGTCCATGGTCTCGAAGTGAGCAAGGAGTGAGGTGGACAGGACTCCGCGCGCAAGGACGGCGCACGCGAAATCCTGCCTTGGCCAGAGCGTCGCGATGAATTGGCGAGCGCGGAGCGTGACCCCAGCCACGTTCAGGTCAGAATCCCGGCAACAGGCGGTACAAGGTGGTGTAGACCGGCCGGATCATGGCGGTGAGCAGCGCGGGCGCGATGAAGACAATCACCAGCAGAATCCCGAACCCCTGCCGTTCGGAACCGGCGAGGATGGGCTTCCAGTAGTCCGGGACCAGGGCCATCATGATCCGGTAACCATCGAGTGGGGGAACGGGGATCATGTTGAACGCTGCCAACCCGATATTGAGCGAGATGAAGGTCATCAGGAACTGGCCGAGAGCCGATCCGTCGAGATTCGCGCCGCCCAGCTTGAGACTCATGGCGCCCGCGAAGGCGAGAACCACATTGGAGGCTGGTCCCGCAAGCGCGACCAGCGCCATGCTGCCTTCCCTGCCGAGCGGCCCGAGCGGGCGCAATCGGTACATGTTTACCGGAACCGGCTTGCCCCATGCGAAACCAAACCCCGTAACCGCAATCAGCAGAAACATGAAGAATCCAAGCGGGTCGAAGTGAACCGCCGGGTTCAGGCTGATGCGCCCGAGCTGGTAAGCCGTATCGTCGCCGAGTTGGTATGCAGTCCAGGCGTGCATAAACTCGTGGACCGTTATGGCGATGACGTAGGTCACCATGACGGCCAGGATGAGTTGCGGATCGAAAGGAGGAAGTGACAAGCGTCAGATCGCCTTGTACTTGGCGTCGCCTGCCCCTGCTGCTTCCGCACCGGAGCCGGGGTAAAGGTGACAGGCCACATAGTGCCCGTTGCCGACATCCGCGAAGGCCGGGTCAACTTGACGGCACACCTCCATGGCATAGGGGCATCGGGTGTGGAAGTGGCATCCGGCGGGCGGGTTAATCGGGCTCGGCACGTCGCCAGAGAGGATGATCCGTTCGCGGCGCTTCTCGATCACCGGGTCCGGAATCGGAACGGCCGAGAGGAGGGCCTTCGTGTATGGATGCAGCGGATCTGAGTACAGCTCGTTGCGGTTCGCCATCTCGACGATTTTGCCGAGATACATGACGGCGACGCGGTTGGAAATGTGCTTCACAACCGAGAGGTCGTGGGCGATGAAGAGGTAGGTCAGGCCGAACCGCTCCTGCAGGTCTTCGAGCAGGTTCACGATCTGGGCCTGGATCGACACGTCGAGCGCGGAAACCGGCTCGTCGGCAACGATGAAATCCGGATTGGCCGCAAGCGCGCGGGCGATGCCGACGCGCTGACGCTGGCCGCCCGAAAACTCGTGCGGATAGCGGTTGGCGAAGTAGGGGTTGAGGCCAACCGTTTCGAGCAGTTCCTGGACGCGCTGGGTGCGTTCGGCCTTCGGAACGATGTTGTGAATCTGCATCGGCTCGGCAATGATGTTGCCGACGGTCATGCGCGGATTGAGCGACGCGTAGGGATCCTGAAAAATCATCTGCAGATTGCGGCGCATCTTTCGCATGTCGCCGCCGTTGAGCTTGGTGAGGTCCTTGCCTTTGAAGATGACCTCGCCCGACGTCGGCTTGTAGAGCTGGAGGATCGCCCGGCCGGTGGTGGACTTGCCACAACCGGACTCGCCCACGAGGCCGAGCGTTTCGCCCTTCTCCACGTGGAACGAGACGCCGTCAACCGCCTGCACCGCTCCCACTTTCCTCTGGAAGATGATGCCGCGCGTCAGCGGGAAGTGCATCACGAGATTCTTGACGTCCAGCAGGGTCTCGCGCTGTCCATTGGCGTCGGCGCCCTGCGGGGTCTGGGTGGTGGTCTGCATCGGGGGGTCGCCTCCGTGCCCGTCGTCCGGATGACCGGCGCTATTCCGTCGTGTCGAGGTTGGCCGGTGCGCCCGGCACCAGCGGATTCATGAAGTCTCCGGCGCCGTGAGAGCCGGGTACAACCGATTCGTCGCTGAAGTCCTTGATGCTGGTCGGCAGCGGATGGTGGTGGGCCCGCGCCACAGCATCCTGATCGTCGTCCTTGGAGACTTCCTCCCAGAACCAGCAGGCTGCATAGTGTCCGGGCTTGACTTCCAGAAGCGGCGGATTCTTCTGCTCACACTTCGCCTGCGCGTAATTGCAACGCGGCACGAACGGGCACATGTCGGGAAGATCGATGAGATCCGGCGGAAGCCCTCGAATTGGCTCGAGCTTCTCCTTGGTTGCGGCATCGAGCCGCGGGATCGACTTCAGCAGTCCGACGGTGTAGGGATGACGCGGATTGGCGAAGATTTCCTCGGTGGAGGAGGTCTCGACGATATGGCCCGCGTACATGACCTGAATGCGGTCGGCCATTCCCGCCACGACGCCCATCGAGTGGGTGACGAGGATGACGCCAGTGTCGCGCTCGGTCTGGAGCGTGCGCATCAGGTCGAGGATCTGCGCCTGAATGGTCACATCGAGGGCGGTGGTCGGCTCGTCGGCTATGATCAGCTTCGGATTGCAGGAGAGCGCCATCGCGATCATCACGCGCTGGCGCAT
>CAIPGK010000730.1 GCA_903864575.1 uncultured Chloroflexota bacterium | reverse complement strand
GGCGCCAACACCGTGCCTGAGAGTGTTTGCCAGCGATAGCAGCCGCCGCTCGAAGCGCGGCCGCCGCCGACGGCGCAGCTATCGAGTTTCTGGCAGCTCTCGATTGTCGGCGCATCGCTCGGGCTTGGCACCCATACCCAGTCGCCGACTCTCATCCAGAAGCAGGCGCCTTCCTCGATCTTGCATGTTCCGTCCTCTGCGCACCGGCCGCCGAGCTTCCGACAGGCTTCCTTGTCGCAGGCGCAGGCGCTGGGCTTGCCAATGTCGCCGGCCGTGTACACGCAGACCTGACCGCTGGCACACGCTCCATCGGCGCAACACGCTCCATACGCGAAGTCGCCATGCGACTCGTGCGCCTTGCGGGACCGGCTGGAGACGACGATTCGCTCGTAAGTGTTCGCGTCCTTGTCGTAATGGCAGATGGCGATCCTGTCAGGGGGCCCGCTCTGCGCGGTAATCCTCCGGCGGGTCCGGGCTTCTGCCTGGCCGGTGACGAGCGCGGCGATCGCTGCCAGTCCCCCCAGCGCCACGCGGCGGGAACGGCGCTCGGCAAATGCCAGCGTCACTCAGTCAAATCCTGGGCCGTCCATGGAACACTCCTCGGTGATGACCGGGACTGCCGAACTGGGCACCATCGCTCCGCACGGGTCACGGTCACTCCCGTCATACCACCGCGGAGTGAATGCCTCATGAAGACAGCCTCTGTCAGCCGAGAGGGTTTTCGCCAATGCCCGGTATGCGCCGGGCGCGGCGGCTGCCCTGCACCCGGTGTCGGCGCAGCGTCATGGCCTGCAGGCAGATTCCTACGCGCCGCCTGACCGCCGGAGGACCTCCTGCATCACCTCCGCCATCGCGACGTTGCCGGGGTCACCAGTGGCGTCGAGGCCGGCGATAGCGCCCGCTCTGTCGACGATCTCCCGGTTCTGGTTCGCCTTGAACTTTCCGATCATCCGCGCCACGGGAATCTCGATGCCGACGATGTTCGACAGCATCATCTCGATGTACTCGCGCGGCGCATCGGCCATCTTCCAGGGGTCAGGCTGTGTCGCCTCGTGAATCTTCGTGAGCTTGCCGGACTGCCCGCGCACCCATTTCTCATCGTCGTGCACGATCAACTGGCCGTATACGTGAACCACGGCGTAGTTCCACGTGGGCACCGCCTTGTGCGTCTCCGGTTTGGTTGGATACCAGTTGGGCGAAACATAGGCCTGCGTCGACTGGAAGACCACAAGAGCCTCCCGCTCCGGGTCGTGGTCGTGCCAGACCGCGTTATTCCGGGCCACATGGCCAATCAACCGCCCGCGCTCGCCGTGATCTGACTCGAAGATGAATGGGACATGGTTTGCGGACAATCCATCACCGCCGAGCGTTATCAGCATCCCGAGCGGGTATTCGGCCATCAGAGTGTGCAGGCTTGCAGGGTCATGCTCGGCGAAATGGGTTGGCAGGTAGACCATCAGAACCCCTCGTGACTGGCGGACAACACCGCAGGCTAGCCAATCCGGTCAATCGCCCGGTCGCGCCATTCGATCAGCTTCTTCAGCGGGGCGAGATCATAGTCCGGCCCGCTCGCGTCGCAGATGAGATGGGTGATGCCGGCCGCAAGGTACTCGTCGCCCTTGTCGAGTTGATCGCCGAAGATCTGCGCCGACCGCTCGATCTCGCTCGGATCGCGGCCGACCTTCGCGCACCATTCGTCCAGCACCCGGTTCTTGTGGGCCAATTCTTCCGGTTCGCCCTGGCCATTCCAGATGGTCGCGTACTGCGCGACGATCCGCAGGGTCACCTTCTCTCCGCCGCCACCGATCAGGATCGGGAACGGATCGCGCACCGGGCCGGGGTTGAGGGTATGCAGGCGGTTCACGATCACCGGCATATCGCGGTCGAGATCCTTGAGGCGGGATGCCGCCGTGCCGAACTCGTAGCCGTATTCCGTGTAATCCCGTTCGTTCCAGCCGCTGCCGATGCCAAGGATGAAGCGTCCATCCGAGATGTGGTCCAGGGTGCGGGCCATATCGGCCAGCAGGTTCGGATTGCGATAACTGTTGGCGGCGACAAGGCAACCGATCTCCACCCGCTCCGTCACCTCGGCCATCGCGCCGAGCGCCGTCCAGTTGTCGAGATGCGTGCCGTTCAGGTCGCCTGAGAGCGGGAAAAAATGATCCCAGTTCCAGAGGGTATCGGCGCGGGTGCGGTCCACCGCCTCCCATGCCTTGCGAATCTGGCGATATGTCGCGTGCTGCTGCTGGATCTGGATTCCGACGCGGGGCGTTGTCACGCAAGGCTCCTTCCGGGATGCTCGGCCTCCTCCGGGGATCATACGCGGGCCGACGGATCGCGTGTTGTCGGGTCGACTCCGGTTTCCGTCGATCCCGCTGCCATGACGCGATTCCTTCCCTCCGCTGCTCAGCGAGGCGCGGCTCTCACGAACCCGGAGCCGGCGCGCCACTCGATGCACCTCCTTGACGCGCCCCCATCGGCCCTGCATGATCGCCCACAAACCAGCCATTCCCGCCTGAGGAGGACTCCGATGACCGCGACGCAGCCGAATCCCTCCCCCAGACTTGCCGATCCGTCCGAGCTTGCGGATGCCGCGTTTGCCCACTGCATCATGCCGCTGCTCCCCGTTGCGGAGACCCGTGAGCACGGCCCTGCCATCTACGTCCGCGGCGAAGGCTGCCGGTTAACCGACGTGCATGGACACACCTACCTCGACATGATGAGCTCCCACACGCGCGCAAACTCTCTCGGGTACGGCAATACCGAGATTGCGGACGCCGTCCGCGAGCAACTGGCGACCCTCCATTACATCGGCACCGCATCCAATCTCGCGCCGGTGACGATCCGGCTGGCGGAAACCGTTGCGAGTCTTGCGCCCGAGGGTCTCGACCGGGTGCTGTTCGTGAACGATGGGTCAGAATCCGTCGAAACCGCCTTCAAGCTGGCGCGGCATATCCAGCAGGCAACCGGAAAACCTCGCGCCACGAAGATCATCTCGCGCTGGAATGCCTACCACGGCGCGACCATGGGCGCGCTCTCCGCGACTGACTGGCTCGGCATCCGGCACATCTCCGAGCCGGGTGTGCCCGGCCACTCGATGATTCCCGGCCCGATGTGTTATCGGAATCCGTTCGGCATGGATCAGGATGCCTACAACGATCTCTGCGTCACCTGGCTCGAGCGCGAGATCCAGCACCAGGGGCCGGACTACGTGGCGGCCTTTATCGCCGAGCCGGTCATGCAGGCCAACGGCGTGCAGATTCCCCCGGACGACTACTTCGCCCGCGTCCGTGACGTCTGCGACCGCTATGGGGTGCTGCTCATCATCGACGAAGTGATTACAGGGTACGGGCGCACGGGCCGGTGGTTTGCCAGCGACCACTGGGGCATCCGGCCGGATCTGATGACGATGGCCAAGGCGCTCACCGCCGGCTACATCCCGATGGGCGGCGTCATCACCCGCGGCGATCTCATCGACGTGCTGCCGATCTTCCGGCATGTCCACACCTTCAGCGGACATGCGGCGGCGGCGGCGGCGGCCATGGCAACCATTGGCATCCTCCAGCGCGAGGACCTGATCCGACGCGGTGCGGAAACGGGCGCATACCTCCTCGACGGACTCCGCGACGAACTCCGGGACTGCCCAATCGTCGGCGAGGTACGCGGCATCGGCATGTGGCTTGCGGTGGACTTCACCCGGGACCGCGCCACCCGTGAGGCCTTCGAGGACGACACCGTCCCTGCCATCGTCCGCCGGATGCGGGAGTACGGCGTCCTCGCCAGCGCGATCGGTACGGCATTCGAGATTGCGCCGCCGTTGATCGCCAGCCGGGCCAACGCCGAGGAAACGGTGGCCGTCGCGGGCCGCGCAATCCGGGAGATCGCGCGGGAGCGCGGACTGGCCTGACTCGCTGGCCGGCACTGCAATCGCTGGCCGGTCGGGAGCGCATCTACGCAAAACCGCCGCCCGGTGATGAGCCGGGCGGCGGTTTCATTGCCCGTTGCCGGGCGACGGCAACGCTAGTTGCC
>CAIPGK010000729.1 GCA_903864575.1 uncultured Chloroflexota bacterium | reverse complement strand
TGGCGTGTTTGTGCATCACGGGGTTCTCGATGGCGATCCGCTCGATGGGCGCGTTCCAGAAGTCGGAAAACAGGGCCGCCCCTTCGTCCAACTCGGCCCACATCTGCTCTCGCGTCTTGCCCGGTGGCGGCACGGTCAGCCAACGGACGCCCGAGTTACACAGGCGCGTGCAGGGCGGGTGGGCGACCATCAACAGGTCCCAGCCGTCGTTCAGGAGGTCGCGCGCATCGCCAATGATGTGGCGGTTGGACCCGTCCTCGCTGGGCAGGAGATCGCACGACCACGCATCATGGCCGAGGTCGAGGAAGGCGTTGCGGACTGTGCCACTGTACTCGCAGGCGACGAGGACCTTCATGCCGGGGGCCCCAAGGTGATCCTCACGAATGTCATGCTGTCTTCCGGACCAACTCCCGCGGCCACTCGTCGGCGCGGGTCCAAGCTCCGTCATATCCACTAACGAAATACCAGGATAGGTTGTGCATTGATTTGTCTTGGGCTCAATGTGCCCATCTTTGGATCAAAAGGGGTTTCAGCGTTGAAATTGGGCCGTGACAGGTGGGAGGCCGTTCAGGTCGTGTTGCTCGTCTTGTGCGTTGTGGCACAGGCGATTTGCGTGCTCTGGATTACAGCAGAGATGTAGGACACCGGTGAGCCCCCATGACCATGCAGCCCGAGACTGGTTCCGCTTGGAGCGACTGGCAAAACGACATGGTCGTTGCCGAGTATTTCGAGATCGACCGCATCCAACGCTCGGGCGGCACGGTCGTGAAGGCTCAACGCTACCGTGACTTGGGTGCCGTCATCGGCCGAGAAGAAGGGTCGATCGAGAGTAAGCTCCAGAATATCTCAGCGGTGCTGGATAGGCTTGAGATGGAATTTGCGAGAGGCTTGAAACCCCGCTTCAACATCCAGCAATCGCTCTCCGACGCCGTCGAGCGATATCTAGACGGGAATCCGTCGCTTGTTTTCGGAGCACCAGAGCGGCCATCGGTTGATCCTGCCGATGTGGAGGAGGTTCCGATCCCGGACCGCGCCCCGGTAAAGCCGAAACTTGAGCGGACGGTGGAACGCATCGCGAAGAAGTACAATCACGCGGAGCGGGATGCTCGGAACCGGAAGCTGGGTGCGCTGGGTGAGCAGTTCGTTTGCGAACGGGAACGACAGAAGCTCCTTCGCGCAGGCAAGGAGAAGCTCGCCGATCAGGTTCGCTTGGTCTCACAGCTCGATGGAGACGGGGTCGGCTACGATATCAAGAGCTTCGATCCTTCGGGCGAGGACCGGTTGATCGAGGTCAAGACAACTAACGGCCCTGCAACGACGGACTTCTTCCTCTCGCGAACGGAGCGTGAGGTGTCGCTGGAACGGGCCGATGTTTGGCGGCTTCACCGCGTCCACCTGTTCTCAAGTACGCCCCGGATTTTCATCATGCCGCCGCCGCTGGAGCAGTCGGTCAGCTTGCATCCGGAGAACTGGCGGGCGCGCTTCTAATAGCCCGCCCTCAAACCACCTTCACCCCGACCCCGTCCTTGCCGCCCGGTTTGGTGACCGAGACGTCCAGGGTCTCCGTGCCGAATTTCAGGCCGCGGACGGCGCGCTGGAGCAGGGCGGTGATCTCGTCGGCGGGCTGGTCGCTGCGGACGTCGGCGAACCAGCCGATCTGGCCGATGTCGGGCCAGACG
>CAIPGK010000728.1 GCA_903864575.1 uncultured Chloroflexota bacterium | reverse complement strand
GGAGATCACCGCCCTCGTCACCGCCGTGCAGGCGGACTCGATCGTCCACGCCGTCATCGTGTCGCTTCGTCTCAAACCTGCCTCGATCGACGATCACTGACGCCCCCGGAGGATTCGCCAATGCCTGCTCCTGCTTCTGACCTTTCGATCACGCGGATCGTCGCCGCGCCGCTCCTCGGGGAGTCCCCGAAGGGCGGCTGGTCCCATGAGATCCGGCCGGAAGACTCCGTGCATACCCTGATCGCGGTCCACACCTCGGCGGGCATCACCGGCTTCGGCAGCGTCTTCACCAATGGCGGCCTCGTCCAGGCCGGGCTGAAGGTGCTGGAGCCGCTCGTCATCGGGGAGAACGCGCTCGAGCCGGAGCGGGTCACCGAGAAGCTTCACCAGAACACCTTCTGGATGGGCCGCGGCGGGACGCTGACCCACGTCATTTCCGGCATCGACATCGCGCTCTGGGACATCCTCGGCAAGGCGCTCGGCCAGCCAGTGGGACGACTGCTCGGCGGCGTTCACCGCTCCCGGGTTCGCCCCTACTGCTCCCTGCTGATGGAGGAGCCGGAACGGATGGCCGATGTCATCGGCCCGTTCCGCGAGGCGGGGTTCCGCGCCTTCAAGATCGGCTGGGGCCCCTTCGGCCGCCATGACGACGCCCGGCTGGACGAGGCCATCATTCGCGCCGCCCGCGACGCCGCCGGTCCCGACGCCGATCTCCTCGTCGACGCCGGCGGCAGCGACGCCTGGTGGAAGCCCGGGCTGAAATGGGCGATCCGCACCTCGCACATGCTGGCCGACTACCGCGTGGGCTGGTTCGAGGAGGCGCTTCGCCCCGACGCCCTCGATGATTTCGTCGAACTGCGGCGGCAGAGCCCGGTGCCGATCGCGGGAGGAGAGGTCCTGACCCGGAGGCAGGCCTTCACCCCCTTCCTCGTCCGCGGCGCCTTCGACATCGTGCAGCCCGACGTGACGAAGGTCGGCGGCATCTCGGAGCAGCGGCGCATCGCCTGGATGGCCAACGAGTTCGGCGTGCAGTACGTCGGCCACGGCTGGAACACCGCGCTCGGCGTCGCGGCGGATCTGCAACTGGCGGCCGCGCTTCCCCACGTCGACTACGTGGAGTTCATCGGCGGCAGCCCGTATGTCGACGGGATCCTCGCCGAACCCTTCCGTCTCGACGATCAGGGCAATCTGGAGATTCCAATGCGCCCTGGCCTCGGGGTCGACCTCGATCCCGACAGGGTCGCCCGCTACACCCCGAACGCGGCCGACCTGTTTGCTCCATAGCCCTGCTGGCAAGAAGCCGGAGCGCGAGTGTGGCAGGCCGCGTTTTTCAGGAGCGCCGCGGCAGCGAGTTGGAGACGACGCGCTTCCGACGCCAGCGGAATACGCTGCCGTCCGTTCATGACCGACCATTTACACATCATGACTCACCAGTTAGACTCATGCTTCTCATGCACCTCTCTGCGTTCAACATCGGAGGGACGACGATGCTGGAGCGGCGCAGTCCGGGGTTCATCGAGGGGGGCCGATGACGCCCGTCCACGAAGAACATGCCCCGGTCCCATCCGGTTTCGGCGCCGAATTGCGCCGACTGCGGTTGCTGGCGAATCTCACGCAGGAAGGGCTTGCCGGGAAATCCGGAGTCTCTCCGCGGACCATCAGCGAACTGGAGCGGGGCGCCCGCCGCACGCCGCAGTTTTCATCTGCGGAAATGCTGGCCGATGCGCTCGAACTCCGGGCTGAGGAACGCTCGTCCTTCTTTGACCTCGTACGCGGGGAACGCCTCCTCCCGGGCGAACGCGCGGGCACATCAGCGGTCGTTCCCGCGCCTGGCCTGCCGATCCTCGGACGCGAGACCGAACTCTCCGAACTCCGGCGCCTGTTCGACATCGGTCAACGCCTCGTCACCCTTGTCGGCTCCGGCGGTATCGGCAAGACACGGCTTGCCCTCGAGTTCGCGGCGGCGCAGCAACCGCGATCGGTCATCTGGACCCCGTGTGACTCGCTCTCCGCCGCCGTCGAGGTCATGCCGGCGGCTCTCCGCGCCGCTGGCATCACGGAACGCACCGACCAGTTGCCCTCCGCGCGACTGGCGCAGGTGCTGCGAGGACGGCACACGCTGCTGGTGCTGGACAACCTCGAACATCTCATCGACGTGGCCGGGGAAGTCGCCGACCTGCTGGACGCTGCACCCGACCTGCGCATCCTGGCAACGAGTCGCGAACCGCTGCGCCTCAAGGTGGAAACGGTCCTCCCGCTGGCTCCGCTGGCCCCGCCCAGCGGCCCATCCCTGGAAGCTCTCCGCGCCTCGCCCGCCGTCGAGCTGTTCAGCCGCAGCACCCCGCAAGGCTTCCTGCCGGACCAGGAACTCCTCGAAGCGGGACACATCGTATCCCTGCTGGATGGGCTGCCGCTGGCCATCGAACTTGCGGCAGCGCAGACCACGACGCTCTCCGTCGGGATGATCGGCGACCTGCTTGACCGGGTCGGTCTTCCGGCGCTTGGCAGCTGGCGGGACGGCGCGCAACGATTCCGGACCATGGACGCCGCGGTCCGCTGGTCGATCGACCTCCTTCCGGCCGAGACGCGTCAACTCATGCGCGCGCTCTCGGTCTTTCGCGGCGGCTGCGATCTCGACGCAGTCGTGGATCTGGTCGATCAGCTGGGCTCACCTGCGCTCGTCGCCGAATTGCCCCGATTGCTGGGCTCGAGCATCCTCCGCGAGACGCCGGGTCTCGGCGGCGAGGGGCGGCTTTCCATGCTGGAGCCTGTGCGCATGGTCGCTTTCGCCGATCTGGTGGCAGCGGGAGAGGAGCGCGCCGTCCGCGGCGCCCATCTCGCGGTGATGGAGAACCTTGCGGCTCGCGCATCCCGCTCCCAGCTGAGCCGGGACGCCGCGGCAGCATTGCGGAGCTTTTCCGCCGAGCGCGCCAATCTGATGGCCGCCCTCGACCACGCCCTCGCGACCGGCAACGCTCGCTCAGCCATCACGCTCGGGAACGCCCTCGGATTCTGGTGGGAGCAGATCGGCGAGGTCCGCACCGCAAACGGGCAGTTGCCGCGGATCATCGCGATCGACGACGCCTCCTCGCCGACCCGCGACCGCTGGCTCATCCGCTGGCTGGCGGCGCTGCTGGCCCAGGAGGCAGGCGATTACGAGACGCTGCGTCGGCTCGCCGCCGAGGTGTTGGACATCGCGTCGGACGCCGGCGACCGCGAGGGGCAGGCGCTGGCCGGGATCGCGCAGGCGCTCTGGCTCCAGTCGGCGGAGGAGACGATCGGCCCGGCGCTCGATCAACTCGACCGCGCGATCGCCCTCGTCGAAGGCAGCGACTACTGGCTGGCGGAGGGCTACGCCTGCAGTCTCCGGGCAGCATTCCGGTTCTACGGGACCGGCGAGACCGATCGGCCGCTGCCCGACTTCCGGCGCGCCCTGGCGATCTTCGACGCGCACGCTCCCCATCTGAGCGAAATCCCGCTGCTGAACATGTCCGCCGCGCTGCAGGCCGCCGGACGCGGCGACGAGGCATTGACCACGGTGCGGTCGGCGCTCGCGCTGAACGAGACGTTCATGAACCCCCTGGTGGAGGCGCTCGGCGCCTGGCGGTTGGCGCTGCTGATGAGCGAGGACGCGTCGGCAGCGGACGCCGCCCGGGCCGCACGCATGCTTGGCGTGGTCGACGGGCTGATGGACCGGTACGGATACGTGAGCGACCAGCTGATGCGCGACCAGACCGGCGCGGCGCGCGCCCGCCTTGCCCGGTTGCTTGGCTACGGCTGCGACGCCGCCGTCGCCGAGGGCCGCGACCTGGTCGAACCGACGGGCGCCGGCCCTCGCATTCTCGAGATCGCCGGGATCGCCTGACCGACCGACCGCCAGCACGGCGCGGCGGGCAACCCCGGCGGCCGGGACATCGGTCCCGGCCGCCAGGCGCGCTGCCTACGGGCAGACGCCGTCCGCGTTTTCGCACTGGTTGGGGGTGTTCCCGAAGATGGCGGGCGAGTTGTAGCCCGTCGTCGACATGGGGTTGGTGGTGTCGATCCAG
>CAIPGK010000727.1 GCA_903864575.1 uncultured Chloroflexota bacterium | reverse complement strand
CGCACGCGGCAAGGGAAACATTCTCAACATCGCCAGCGTCAACGGCATGACCGGAATCGGCGAGGAAGCCTACGGCGCGGCCAAGGCCGGCATGATCAATCTCACCCAGAACTTCGCGATGAAATACGGCCCGAAAGGCATTCGCGCCAACGTCGTCGCGCCGGCAACCATCCGCACCCCGATCTGGAACGCCCGGGTGAAGGAGCGGCCGTCCGTCTTCGACGACCTGACCGCCTGGTATCCCCTCGGCCGCGTCGGAGAGGCCGAAGATGTCGCGAACGCGGCCCTCTTCCTCGCCTCGGATGAGGCTTCCTGGATCACCGGCGTCACCCTCCCGGTCGACGGCGGTCTGCTCGCAGGCTCCCACAAGATGAACATGGACCTCAGCGGCCCTGGCAGCGACAAGGCGTAGGCGTCAACCCGCCTCGCCCACAGGAGTACCTATGATGCATCCCGCCCGCCAGTCCCGGTTCACGCGACGAACCACCGTCACCGCCGCCCTCCTTTCGATCCTCGCCGGCGCCGCCCCCGGGTTCGCCGTCCGGGCCATTGCCGAGGATGCGCCCGCCGCCGGATGGGTCGCCCTCCGCACCTACACCCTCAAGGATGATGCGGACCGCGCCGCCCTGATCGGCCTGACAGAGAACGGGTTCGTTCCCCTGCTGCGCGGGCTCGATGGCTTCGTCGCCTGCTTCATCCTCCAGCCCAACCCGCTCACCTGGACGAGCGTGACCGTCTGGCGGGATGAGACCGCATCGGCCGCCTCACTCCCCGCGGTGAAGGAGTGGGTGACCGCGAACGTCGCCAGTTCCATCGCCAGCGGCCCGGAGGGATTCGAAGGCAAGGTCGACATCGCCGCGTTCGACGATGCCCTCGCAACTCCTGCCGCCGGAACGCCGGCTCCCCCGGAGAAGGCGGGCTGGGTCGCGTTCCGCTCCTACAAGCTCAAGCCATCGACCGACCGCGTCGCGCTCGTCGCACGCTCCGAAAAGGACTTCGTACCGGTCGTGCAGGCGCTCGATGGCTTCATCGCCTGGTACGTCCTCCAGCCGGATCCGCTGACCTGGGCCGCCCTGACCGTCTGGCGCGACAAGGCCGCCTCCGACGCGGGTGTCGCGCCGATCCGGGAGTGGGTCGGCGCAAATGTCGCCGACCAACTGGAAGGCGCACCCGAGGGGTTCGAAGGGTCCGTGGACGTCCAGGCGTTCGACGAATAGACCACCACCCGAACACATGCCCGCACACGCGACGTGCCCGGCGTTTCCGCCGGGCACGTTCCAGCCTCCGGAGCAGGAACCCGTCAGTCCTTCCGGGCGTCACCGCCGCTGCGGCCCTTGCTGCTCCCGCGCCGGTTGCGGCGGCAGGCCGCACGACGGGATGCCGGAAGTTCGGCGCACGACGCCTCGCTGGCGGACCGCGCGGCAGGCGCGACCACCTCGAACATCTGCATCATGCCGCGGTCCTCATGCTGCAGGATGTGGCAGTGGAAGACCGACTTGCCGACGAAATCCGCAAACGGGATCCTCACCACCACCTCGCCCCGAGACGGCAGCGGCATGGTGTCCATCCACGTCACCGGCTGGGTGACGCCGTTGACCTTCATCACCTGGAAGGCGTTGACGTGAATGTGGAAGGGATGGGGGTCCTGCGTCACGTTGCGCAGCGTCCACTCCTCGACGGTTCCGAGCCTCGTCGTCACATCAACTGTGTTCATGTCGAACACCCGGCCGTTGATCGACAGCGGAATCCCGTTCCGGTTCGCCTGGAACTCGAAGGTGCGCCGCGCGGCGATCGTGGCGTTCGTCAGGTCGGCAGCGGCGATCAGCGTCGTCGGCAGCTGCTTCGCGACGACCGGCGTTCCGGACACCGACATGGTGGCCAGCGTCTGGCTCCGCGGGCGGCGGCCCCACGGCAGCATCGACACGGCATAGGAACCGGCCGCCTGCGTCTGGATCAGCGCCTCGACCCGGCCGCCCGGCGGCAGCAGGTGCGTCGATACCCGCCGCACCGACGAGAGCGCATTGCCGTCGATGGCGATCAGGTTCATCGTGTGCCCGACGACCGACAACTGGACGAACTCGCTGGCGCTGGCGTTGATGAACCGCCACCGCTCGGTCGCCCCCGGCGCGAGCGTGAAGGTGGGCGCGGTCTTGCCGTTCACGGTGATCGGCGTGGGCGTCCGGTCCAACCGCTGGGGAGACTGGAGGATGAACAGCCGCTCCGGCAGCCCGCTCACCCCCGTGACCGTGTCGAGGCCGCCCTCGATGATGATCGCGCCAGCCAGCCCGGCGTTCACCTGCGTGGTGGAATCGCCGTGGTGATGCGGGTGATACCAGTACGTCCCCGCCGGATGATTGGCCGGGATCCGGTACTCGTACTGGAACTGCTGTCCCTGCGTCAACATCTGGAAGACATTGTCGCTGCTGCCCTCCGGCGACACGTGGAGCCCGTGGGTATGCAGGTTGGTCATGGCCCCGGGGAGGTTGTTTTTCATCAGCACCCGGACGGTGTCGCCGGGGCGAAACCGCATCGTCGGACCCGGGACGCCCCCGTTGAACATCATCTGTCCGTTGCTCGCCGTGGTGTCGAGCGTGACCGACAGCGCGCCCGCAGATGACCGTCGCGTCGCCGGCTCGCCCCACCTCGGAGCCGCTGCCGCCCGCACCGCCCGGCCAGCCCCGCCAGCCAATGCCGCCGCGCCCACGGCGCCCAGCGCCGCTGCCGTCATCGAACGCCGGGTGATTCGAACTGGGTGCCGGTTTTCGCCTGACAGCATCACGCGCTCCTCCAAGGCGGCGGTCGCCGGGCCGGCCGATCCGGATGGCAACCTGTCAAGGAGAGCGGCCAGGTTCCCGCGTGATACAACAGGACTGGAACGGGATGCGGAATCCCTTCGCCGCGCGTCGGCACCTGGCGCAGTTCGCGTGAACATCGACCGCCGCATGCCGGAATCCGGCGCGCCACGCGCCACGCGCCACGCGCCGCCGCAGCGCGCGCGTGGTACCCTCCTCCGCCGAGTAAGATCCCGCAGCAAGGAGCCGCTCCGTGACCGACGCCACCCTGTCCCGTCGATCCGCGCTCGCCCTGACCGCCGCCGCGGCCATGTTCGGCGGCGCCTCGGCGCTCGCCGCGCCCGCGGGAAACGCAGCCGCCGCTTCGTGGGTCCAGCTGCGCAGCTTTACGCTGAAGCCGGACGCCAACCGCGCGGACATGATCGCCACGCTCGCGCCGAAACTGCTTCCCATCGCCCGCCAGATAGACGGATTCATCGCCTGGTACGTGCTGGAGCCCGACCCGGCGACATGGCTGGCGGTCACCTTCTGGCGCGACCGGGAGGCTGCCGAGTCCGCCCACGACGAGATCGTCGCGATCAATGAGGAGTACTTTCTCCCGTTCGTGGAAGCCTATCCCGAGACGATATCGGCGGCGATCAACATCGCCGAGGTCTTCGTCTCCGGCGCCGCCACCCCGATCCCCTAACCGGACCGGACGGGACCGGGGGGCGTGACACCATGCGGCGGGAGGATCGAACCCTCCCGCCGCACGGTCAGTTCCCCGCGATTGCCCGCTCCCCGGATCGGGCGGACCTACTGCGCCATGTACCCGCCATCCACCGGCAGGATTGTGCCGGTAATGAACGACGCATCGTCGGAGGCGAGAAACAGGATCGCCTTCGCGACCTCCGAAGGCTCGCCGATGCGCCCCATCGGATGCATTTTCTCGATCGCCGCGAGGTACTCCGGGCCGCCCGGCTCGAGCGGAAGCTGCTGCACCCGCTCGGTGCGGATCGTCCCCGGCGCGACCGCGTTTACCCGGATGCCCCGGTCCGCCCACTCGATCGCCAGATGCTGGGTGATTCCGCTGGCGACGTACTTCGCTGGCCCGTAGGTGCTCTGCCGCTTCTGCCCGGCCAGCCCGGAAATGCTCGAAAGGCAGACGATGCTGCCCCCCTCGCCCACCCGCAGCATCGCCTCGATTGCGTGCTTGCAGGAGAGGAACATCCCCCGGCCATCCACCGCCATCACCGCGTCGAAGTCATCCCCTGTCGCCTCGGTGACATCGAGCAGCGGGATGATTCCGGCGTTCGCAACGAGGATGTCCAGCCGTCCCCAGCGCTCCACCGCTGCCTGCACCGCGCGCCGCACGTCCGCGTCCTTCGACACGTCGCCGACGACCATCTCGATTTCCGCGCCGGTCTGCCAAAGCTCCTGCTTCAGGGCCTCGAGTTTCTGCTCGTTGATGTCGAAGATGACCACCTTCGCGCCCTCGCGCGCGAACAGGTCCGCGGTCGCCCGGCCAATGCCAGCTCCCGCTCCCGTGATCAGCGTGGCCTTTCCGGCCACCCGCCCAGTATTCGCCACGATGTCCTTTCCTCCTCGGAAGCGATCGGCGTCCGGCGATCCGCCGGGCGACCGTGGTCGCCCCATGCCCAGACACCCGATACCCGATCGCCGAAAGCCGACTGCCAATTGCCGACTGCCGACTGCCGACTGCCGACTGCCGAAAACCCGTCCTACGTCTTCGGCACGATCGCCACCGCGCGCGCGGGGCAGGCGGACGAATCCGCGATCTTCAGCGGCAGGCAGACGAAGAGCGCGCCACGCGCCGGAACCTTGTCGAGATTCGCCAGGAGTTCGATGTAGACCATGTTCCGGCTCAGGCCAAAGACATGCGGGGTCAGCAGGTCCTGACACGCGCCGACGCTCG
>CAIPGK010000726.1 GCA_903864575.1 uncultured Chloroflexota bacterium | reverse complement strand
TCCCGACGCTCGCCTCGTCGATCGCCGCACAGGCGCCGGGGGAGTCATTGACGGCTTTGGCTGGCAGCGCGCATCCCGCGAGCGGAGCGAGCATGGCCAGCGAAAGTGCCACGATTCGTGCGAACTTCATGATTTGCCTCCTGGTGCGAACCCTGCGAATCACGTTTCCGGTGACCCGCCATGACCTGCCGCACTGGCTCAACGAGCAAGGCCTGCGTCCTCGTAGTTGCTGCCGCAGCGGTAGCGGTCCCCGCAGAGGTAGCAGGAACTGTTGCAGCCGCAGTCGCAGCCGACCGTCGTTGCGCGACCTTCGGCGGCGGGTTGGTCCATCCGGGGCCGGGCGTCCGGGTTGGACTCGCAGACGTGGGCGCGGATCCGCCAATGACCGTCCTCCGGGTCGCGCATCACGCCGTCAAGTCGCCAGGTGACGCCGCCGAGCGTGAAGGTCTGTCTGCCGGTGAACGTCCCGCCACTCTTGCGTTCGAGATAGCTGAACAGCCGGCTCGCGCTCATGTTCCGAGCATCATTCCGCTCGCAGTTCCGCATCCTGCCGGAGCAGTCGCCCGCCTCGATGAGGTAGCGATTGCTGCCCGCGCCGCCGATCCGGGTGTAGACCGGGTTCTCGATGGCGCCGCGGAATATCTGGATCGGCTTCCGGCGCAGTCGATGCTTGCCAGATCTCGCCTCCGTGTCCGACACGAGGTCGGGAGCGGCGATGACCGCCGCCGCGACGACGGTGATCCGCTGGACGGCCGAGCGTCGGTGATGAGCGTCATGCATGAATCGTCTCCTTCACGGCCTACCGGTGTGCTGCAGGCGGAGGCGCAGTTCAACCCGCAGCAGGCGCCCTCCCCAGTTCCAGGCGGTCAGGGTCAAGGCATTGGGTCCGGACGCTGGCGGCGCTCGGCAGAACCGGGCGGTTCCGCGCGGTCACCCGGCTACCCGCATGGCTTCCGGCCGCAGGCAGCGATCGCGTTGGCGCCGCAAGTCCAGCCCTTGTTGCAGCAGTTGAAACACCCTTCGTTGCACCCGCAGTCGCAGGCGTCGACGGTCGTGTTGCTTTCCGTTCCGGGAAGCCGAAGCTCCGGGCGCAGGTCGGGATTGGTCTGGCAGACGCGGGCGTGAATTCTCCAGAGGCCGGTCGCCTCATCGAACTGCACGCCCTCCAGCCGCCAGTTGATTCCTTCCAGCCGAAACGACTGCCTGCCGCTGAACTTCCCGCCGCTCTTGCGATCGAGATAACGGAACAGCCGCCCCGCGCTCATGTGCCGCGAGTGGCCGCGGTCGCAGTTCCGCATCTTCCCGGAGCAGTCGCCGGCGACGATGAGGTAGTGGTCGGTTCCCGGCCCGCCGAGCGGGGTGTAGACCGGATTGCTGAGCTCCCCGCGGAAGAGTTCGACCGGCCGGGGGCGATGCTTCCGCTTCCCACCTTTCGCGTCCGTCTCCTCGGCAAGGGCGGGAGCGGCGATGACCGCCGCCGCGGCGGCGGTGATCCGCTGGACGGCCGAGCGTCGGTGTTGGGCGTCAAACATGATTTGCCTCGTTCC
>CAIPGK010000725.1 GCA_903864575.1 uncultured Chloroflexota bacterium | reverse complement strand
TCGAGCCTGTCATGGGCGACTCGGTGCTGTTGACGGTGGCGTGTCCACCGGGCGCGGCGAGGGAGTCACGTCCCGGCAGATTCTTCGAGATCGTCTGCCGCTACGAAAACTCGGCAGACCCGCTGCTGCGCCGGCCCTACTCGATCTACGCGGCCGATCGCGAGTCCGGAGCAATCCAGTTTCTCGTTCGTCCGTATGGGCGAGGGAGTACCTGGCTCTCCCAGCGGCGACCGGGCGAGCGGCTTTCGATGCTCGGGCCGCTCGGCAACACCTATTCCATCGATCCGCAGGCCCAGCATCTGCTGCTGGTCGCAGGGGGCGTCGGCGTCGCTCCAATGGTGATGCTGGCGCACGAGGCGATCGCGCAGGGACGAAACGTGACCTTCCTGCTCGGCGCGGCGAATGCGGAGGGTCTCCTCCCGGCGCACTTCCTTCCCGAGGCCGTCGAGTACGTGGTCGCCACCGACGACGGCAGCAAGGGGTACAAGGGATTCGTCACCAACCTCGCGGGCGACTATGTTCGCTGGGCGGATCAGATCTTCGCCTGCGGGCCGGAGCCGATGTACCGCTCGTTGCGAAACGTGGTCCTCCCGCTGCGGATTGGCAATCGCCCCCCGGTTCAGGTGTCGATGGAGCGCGAGATGGCCTGTGGGCTCGGCGCCTGTCTCGGCTGCGTCGTCGAGACAAAGCGGGGCATGCAGACATCGTGCGTGCAGGGTCCTGTGTTCGATATGGACGACATCATCTGGTAGTCGATCCGGCGCGCCTGGGAGGGAATCCATGTCGAACCGGCCGGCCAAGGCCGACCTGAGCGTCGATCTGGCCCCAAACAGTCCTCGTGAACTGCGCCTATCCAACCCGGTGATCCCGGCTTCCGGCTGTTTTGGCTATGGGCTGGAATACTCGGGCGTGATCGACATCCAGCGGCTTGGGGCGTTCATCAGCAAGGGCATCACGCCGAAGCCGCGTTCGGGCAACGCGATGCCGCGCATTGCCGAGACGCCAGCCGGAATGTTGAATGCGATCGGGCTGCAGAATCCCGGCATCAAGGCGTTCGTGAAGAAGTACCCGCCGATCTGGGAGACGTGGACGGTTCCGGTGATCGTGAATGTCTCGGCCGAAACGGTCGAGGACTTCGCCGAAATGGCAGCTATTCTGGAGGAGCAACCGGGGATTGCCGGTCTGGAGATCAACGTCTCCTGCCCCAACGTGCATGCAGGCGGATTCTGCTTCGGCTGGGATCCGGACATGACCGCCGAGGTCACCCGCGCCGTTCGTGGCGTGACCACCCTGCCGATCATCATCAAGCTCTCGCCGGGTGCGTTGGACATTGTGTCGGTCGCTGCCGCTGCCGAGGAGGCGGGCGCGGATGCCGTCTCGCTGATCAATACCCTGGTCGGCATGGAGATCGACACCCGGCGCCGAAAGCCGACGCTGGCGAACGGCACCGGTGGCCTGAGCGGTCCCGCCATTCGACCGGTGGCTGTCCGCATGGTGTATCAGGTTGCGGGGGCCGTCTCGATCCCTGTGGTTGGGTTGGGGGGAATCAACGAACTCGATGACGCATTGCAGTTTTTCATGGCCGGAGCGACGGCGATCCAGGTCGGCACCGGCATATTCGTCAACCCGAGCCTGCCGCTGCGCCTGATCGACGACCTCGATGCCTGGCTGATCAAGGAAGGGGTCGGTTCGGTGAGCGAGATCGTCGGGGTCGCAAATCCGGCGGTCATGGCGCGGCGCGAGGCGAGATCCACCGGGCGAGGAGAGGGAGTCGCATGAAGATCAAGCCGATTCACGCGCTGTT
>CAIPGK010000724.1 GCA_903864575.1 uncultured Chloroflexota bacterium | reverse complement strand
GACCCCAGCCCGGACGCCCACGGCGGCGGCCAGCGAGGCCGCGGTCGCCGCGATGAAGACGACCAGCGCCGGGGGCATTCGCGCGGATTGCATGGCCACCTGCACCCCCCGGCCCACGGCGGTAGCGGCGACCGCGAGCAGCGCCTCGCGGGTGCCGCCGCCCAGCAGCATGGACCAGGCGATGCCTGCCACCACCGCCGCCAGGAGAATCTCCCAGGGGCCGTAGGGGTCAGGAATCGCGGCGATGCGATCGAGTTCGGCGGGAATCGTGGCGGGGTCGGTCTCGCCCGAGGCGACGCGCTCGCCGAGGACCTCGATCGCGGAGGCCCGTTCGAGATTCGCGCCGTTCGTCACGATCGGAAGCACCAGCGAGAAGGGGCCGCCGGGGGCGGTGGCGTAGGCGGCGACGAGGTTTCCGGCGAAGGTGAAGGTGGCGTCTGGCGGCGCGATGCGGTCCGCGATCTGAATCACGGCCAATTCCGCGCCGTTGCCGCTGCCGCCCGATTGCAGCAGCAGGGCGACGGCGCGAAGGGTCGTGTCGACGGCCTCCCGCTCGCCGGCCAGCGGATTGAGCGCAGCGTCGCCCATGGGAATGCCGGTCACGCGGGAGTCCGGGGTGATCTGACCTGACGCCATGGCGTTCGTTGCCCCGCAGGCTGGTTACCGGCGAGCGGCAATGTACTCCGTCCCGCCGGGGAATGCGTCCACGGTCGTCTCGGGCAGTCCGAAATTGGTGGCCACCAGCGCGCGCGGGTTGGCGGCCAGCCAGCCGGAGAGTCCGATTTGCTCGTAGGTCCCGCTGTTGAAGGCAAGGAGGAGACGAACCTCGGCGTCGCCGGTGTTCTCGAGGTAGTGCCCGAGACCGCGTGGCACGTAGCACACATCGCCGGGGGCGAACTGGTCGGTGCGCGCGTGGCCCTGCGAGGCGAACACCGTGACCTGCAAGGTTCCCGCGAGCACGTAGAACCATTCGGATGCGTTGGGGTGCCAGTGCGGCTCACGGATCGCTCCCGGATCGATGGTCATCACCGCCCCGGTGATGGTGGAGGAGAGCGGAAACTGCAGTTGGCTGGCGATGGCGATCGTGCCACCCGCGTAGCGTTCGGGGGCTTGTTGGCTGAAGCGGTAGGCGCAGGAATTGGCGGCGAGTAGCTGGGCCGTGGCGGGGCGGGTTTCGGCCAGCGGCGGCGGAACGGGGCCGGGAACGATGTAGACCTCGCCCGCCGGCAGCCCGGCCAGCGACGATTCCGGCGTCCCGAGCGTTTCGGCAAGCACGTTGCGCGGCGTGTGGGCAAGCCAGTCGGTGCTGCTGAAGGTGGCGAACTCAGAGAAGTGGCCGTTATCGAAGACGAGGATGAAGGTTGCCGGGACCGTGCCCGAGTTCTGGATGACGTGGCCGTAGCCGCGGGGGAAGGAGAAGACGTCGCCCGCCGGGACATCCTCCATGGAGATGCGCTGTTCGGGATCGAAGAGGGTGACGCGGACCTGGCCCTCGACGACGTAGCCCCATTCGGCGGCGATGGCGTGCCAGTGAAGCTCGCGGACGGCGCCGGGTTCGAGGCGCATGAGCACGCCGGCGATGTCCTGGGAAATCGGAAGCTCGGCGGCGGTAACCTGCTTGCCCCAGCCGCCGGGGGTGACCTTGCCGGTTGCGCTGGCGAGGGAATAGCGGAAGACCGGGACGCCTCCGGAATTGTCCGGAGCGGGGGAGACGGTGGTAGACATCGGCGCGTCCCTCGATTCGCGTGGAGCTGGCCACGGCGACGGGCCGTGAGCGAGTGCAGCGGGATGGATGGTACCGCGCGGGAATAAAGGAGGG
>CAIPGK010000723.1 GCA_903864575.1 uncultured Chloroflexota bacterium | reverse complement strand
CTCCCGCTGCGGCTGGTCTATCCCCCAGCCAGCCGTGGCGTGAGCGGCGCGCCGGTTCCAACCCCGGCTCCGATCCGCCACTCCCGCGGACGAACGGGATGGCGGGCGACAAAGGGTTCGGCGCTGCCATCACGTCGCATCGCCCGCGGTCAGCCGCTCCTCAGGCGACAGCGCAGGCAGGATCGAGAACCGGGCTCTCGCCGGGCGTCAATGCGTGACGAGGCTGGCCAGGTCGTCGGGGAACCGTTTGGCGCCGGCGGCGAGCAGGTCGGCAAATCGCGGCTCGCCAAGCGTGGCGGAGATCCGGGCGCGGGCGCTGGCCATCGCTGAGGCCTCGACCTCCCCGATCGGATACCCATGCTGTTCGATCAGCCAATCGAGCGCGCCCAGGAGCATCGCTCCGCGCTCGAGATCGTCCTTCGTCGCGCCCGGCTGGGTGATCGACAGGGCATAGCCCAGCAGCGCATTGGGCGTGGTGCCGACCGATCCGAGCCGCAGGTTGCGGCTCAGGCTCTCCCCGAAGAGCGCGCGAGCCTCGTCCGCGCGCGCGAGGCGGAGCAGGGCGAACCCGAGCCAGTCTTTCGCGGCGATCACGTGCAGCAGCGATCCCAGGGCATTGGCCCAGTCCTCATAGTCGCGCAGCAACGGCAGCGCGCTCTCGTAATCGCCGCACTGGACGTGGAGATTTGCCAGGATGACCAGGCTTTGCTGCCACGACACTTCCCGCGGCTGATCCGCCATCAGCGCGTGGGCAGCGCGCGCAACCGGCAGGAGATCCGCGCACGGAGCGCCCGCGGCGTCCCGGCGCAACACGTCGAGGATGAGCGCGCGGACGGCATACTCGGGCGTTCCGTCGGCCTCCGCGAGCGGGCGCAGACGGGCGACCGCCGCGTCCATCGCGGGCACATCGCTCTGCAGGTAGGGGAGGTAGCCCGACCAGAAAATGGCGTCCAGCAGGGGCGTGGTGCGCGGGGCATCGGGTCCGGCGGCGGCCAGGGCCTCGGTGAGCGCGGCGCGGCCCTCGCGGAACCGGCCACGGACTTCCCAGAACTGACTGAGCGCGGTGATGGTCAGGAGCGCGTCAGACGTGTCGCCGATGGCAGGCTCGGCGGATGCGGCGATGGCGGCGCGAATGTTCGGCAGGTCGGCGTCGAGCGCATCCAGCGCGGAGAGCGGATCGGGGCCAGCCACGACGCGTGCCTGCTTCCGCGCCCAGCGATGCACCCATGCGGCATGAGCGCGCCGGGCGGCTGGTTCCTCCCCATTGTCACGCAACCGGGCGACGGCAACCATGCGAACCGGCTCGAGCATGCGGAAGCGCGCCTGCGGCGTGGCCGGGTCCGGCTGGATGAGCTGGGATTCGGCCAGCAGCGGCAGGCTGGCGACGAGAATCGGCGCGCCAGCCACGGCGGCAACCCCGGCGATGGCCTCGGTGGTGAAGCCGCCCCGGAAAACACCGAGCAACCGGAAGAGACGCTGCGCGTCGGGCGGCAGCAGGTCCACGGACCAGCCGACGGCGGCATCCATGGTGGCGAAGCGCCCCGGACCGTCGCGGCGGCCGCGGGCGAGCGCGGCGAGTCCAGAGCTCTCCAGCAGCGCGACGATCGTCGCAAGGGGCATGACCGCGCCCTGCGCAGCGGCGAGTTCGATGGCCAGCGGCAACCCGTCGAGGCGTTGCACGATCTCGGCTGCCTGGTCCAGATCGCGACTCATCCTGCCGCCATCGCCATCGCTGCCGTGGCGTTCGGCCGCGGCGGCCCGCGCGGGCGTGGCGGCGGCGCGGCTCCGCATGAAGAGCGCGACTGCGGGATTTGCGGCGAGCGCGATGGGGGCGTCAGAACGACGCGGCAGGATCAGCGGGTCGATCAGCAAGGCTTTTTCACCCGCCAGCCGCAACGCTTCGCGGGTCGTGACGAGGATGTCCAGGGCAGGAGCCGCAGCGAGCAACGCGGCGACGTGCGGCGCGGCGCCGGGAAGATGCTCGAAATTGTCGAGCACAAGCAGCGTCCGCGGGAGGTCGAGCATGTCGGCGATGCGATCGAACAGCGGCTGATCGCCGATCTCGGGGATCTCGAGGGCGCGGGCGATGGCGGGCAGAACATCCTCCGGAGCCTGGAGCGTCTCCAGGTCGGCCCAGACTGTCACTCCGGATTTGCTGGCGACGCGGCGGGCGGCAATGACGCGGGCGAGGCGCGTCTTGCCGACGCCGCCCGGACCGAGCAAGGTGAGCAGGCGTGCGCCACGGGCGAATTCCTGCTCGATCGCGGCGATTTCAACGTCCCGGCCGAGGATCGGGTCGGCATCCAGGATTCCTGAGCCGCCATCCACGCCCCGCGCCACCCCGGAGCGGCGTCGTCTCGCGCCGGAGAGGAACCGTTGCTGGTCGTCCGGACCGAGGCGCAGGGCGTCGGCCAGCATCAGGGCGGTCGAATGCTGGGCATTGCGGCTGG
>CAIPGK010000722.1 GCA_903864575.1 uncultured Chloroflexota bacterium | reverse complement strand
GGTGGCCGCGTCACGCTCGCCCGGCCGCTCCGCAATCAGTTCGAGCATCCTGACAAGTTCAATGGGCTCGCCGACGAATTCCTGGTCGTTGACGGAAAGGAAGGTGTCCATAACGATAAACGCCGTTCGCTTGTTGCCGTCCACGAATGCCTGCGCCTGCGAGATGCCCACGCCCATCAATACCGCCTGCCGAACGAGATCGGCTCCTTCATAGTGTTCGGCCATCCGGGCCCGCATGATCGCGCTCTCGAGTGACGACTCGTCTCGCAATCCCTGCGAACTCGATCCCATCATCTCCAGCATCTGCTGATGCAGCGCAATGACTTCGGCGAGTGACAAATGCCGCGCCATCGCTAACGGTTCTCAAGGTAGCGCAGGGCCGGCAGATTCCGCTCCCATCGCTCCTCCACGATGCGGCGCAGGTCATCAGGGAGTTTGGGGCGCTCTTCGACTTCGGTGAGCTCGAGCGCCAGTCGCTGCCCCTCCACCCAGTGCCGCTGGTCCACCAATTCCTTCGGCACCGTCACCACAAAGCTGTTGCCGACTTTCCTCAAGGTCTGAACGATCATCTTGAGCACTCCTCCTGTGCCAACTGTATATGTGAAGCATACACGATCGCATCAGGCCGGCTCTCGACGCACTCCCCCGCGATGCCGGACAATCCGGCTATCGTCCGCACGCCGCCCTTCGCCTTGAGGACCCCATGACCGACGCCGCCTCCAACGCCAACGCCGATTCCGGCCTCGCCAAGGCCTACGACCCCCGCCTGGTCGAATCCGGCGTCTACGACCGCTGGGACCGCGCCGGCCACTTCCAGCCGCATGGCAACCCCGACCAGGCCCCCTTCGTCGTCGTCATGCCCCCGCCGAACGTCACCGGCGAACTCCACATCGGCCACGCGCTCTTCGTCACCGTCGAAGACATCATGATCCGCTGGCATCGGATGCTGGGCGACCCGACGCTCTGGACCCCCGGCGCGGACCACGCCGGCATCGCCGGCCAGTGGGTCGTGGAGAAGGAACTGCGCGCGGAGGGCCTCACCCGCCACGATCTCGGCCGCGAGGCCTTCCTCGAACGGGTCTGGGACTGGATGAACCGCTACCGCGGCCGCATCCGCGAGCAGTTGAAACTCCTCGGCGCCTCCTGCGACTGGACCCGCTTCGCCTTCACCATGGACCCCGGCCCCTCCCGCGCCGTCCGCCGCGTCTTCAAGCACCTCTACGACAAGGGCCTCGTGTACCGCGGCGAGCGCCTCATCTCCTGGTGCCCGCGCTGCATGACCGCGCTCTCCGATCTCGAGGTCGTCCACTCCGACGACGCGGGCCACCTCTGGCGCCTCGCCTACCCCGTCGAGGAAACGGGCGAAATCATCACCGTGGCCACCACCCGCCCGGAAACGATGCTGGGCGACACGGCAGTCGCCGTCCACCCGGACGACGACCGCTACCGCCATCTCGTCGGCAAGCACGTCCGCCTGCCGATCATGGACCGACTCATCCCGATCGTCGCCGACGAGCATGTCGATCCCGCCTTCGGCTCCGGCGCGGTGAAGGTGACCCCGAACCACGATCCGAACGACTTCGACATCGCGAAGCGCGCCGGTCTTCCCGGCATCACCATCATGAACAACGACGGCACGATGAATGCGGCGGCGGGCCCCTTCGCCGGGCAGACCGTGGCACAGGCGCGCAAGGGCGTCGTCGCCATGCTGGAGCAGCAGGGCCGCCTGCTCGGCATCGAGCCGCACCGCCACGCCGTCGGCCACTGCCAGCGCTGCGACACCGTGATCGAGCCGCTCATCTCGAAGCAGTGGTTCGTCCGCATGGCCCCGCTCGCGGCCCCGGCCATCGACGCCGCGAACGACGGCCGCCTCACCTTCGTGCCGGATCACTTCAAGACCGTCTACCTCAACTGGCTCGAAAACATCCACGACTGGACCATTTCCCGCCAGCTCTGGTGGGGCCACCGCATCCCGGTCTGGACCTGCGCCTCCTGCGGCGAAATCACCGTCACCGACGAGGAGTCGATTCCCGCCTGCCCGGTCTGCGGCGGCGCGGTGGAGCAGGACCCGGACGTCCTCGACACCTGGTTCAGCAGCGGCCTCTGGCCCTTCTCCACCCTCGGCTGGCCCGACGACACCGAGGACCTGCGCCGCTTCTACCCCTCATCGGTCATGGAAACCGGCTACGACATCCTGTTCTTCTGGGTCGCCCGGATGGTCTTCTTCGGGATGGAAATCCTCGGGGAGGTCCCCTTTCACACGGTCTACCTGCACGGCACGGTGCGCGACATCGAGGGCAACCGGATGTCGAAGACCAAGGGGAATGTGATCGACCCGACGAAGGTCACCGCCGAGTACGGCGCGGACGCCCTGCGCTTCGCCCTCGTCACCCAGTCCAGCCCCGGCAACGACCTCAAACTCGACCTGCAGAAGGTCGAGGACGCCCGCAACTTCGCCAACAAGCTCTGGAACGCCACCCGCTTCGCCCTCCGCCCGATCGGCGAATCCCCGATCGTCATGGACCACGGCGGCGCGGCGCGGCCTCGCGGCGATCTCGCCCTCGTGGACCGCTGGATCCTCTCCCGCCTCGACGCCACCACCGAGGACGCCACCCGCCTGCTCGGCGCGCACCTGTACGGCGAGGCTGGCAAGGCGATCCGCGAGTTCGTCTGGTCCGAACTCTGCGACTGGTACATCGAGGCCGCCAAGGTCCGCCTGAAGGGGACCGCCGAGGAGCGCGCCGCCGTCGCCCAAACCCTCGCCTACACCCTCGAACGCAGCATCCGCCTGCTGCACCCCTACATGCCCTTCGTCACCGAGGCGCTCTGGGCCGAACTTCCCCACGCGGGAGACGCCCTGATCGTCGCCCCGTGGCCCGAGGCCGGGCAGCGCGACGAAGCCGCCGAAGCCCAGATCGGCGCGATGATCGACCTCGTCCGCGCCATCAGGAACGCCCGGACCGAGGCCACCATCGAGCCCGGCAAGTGGATCGCCGCCAACATTCACGCCGGCGCGCTCGCTCCCGCCTTTTCGCAGGTCCGCGCCGAACTCGCCAGCCTCGCCCGCATCGACGCGGAGCAGTTGACCATCACCGCCGACGCCCCGGGCGCCGCGCAGGGCGCGCTGACCGCCGTCGCCGGGGACGTCGTCGCCCTGCTCCCCCTCGCCGGGTCCGTCGATCTCGGCGCAGAGCGGGAGCGGCTCGAAAAGGAACTCGGCGAGGCGAAACTCGAACGCGAGCGCGCCGAGAAGCAACTCTCCAACGAGAGCTTCATCAGCCGCGCCCCGGCCAACGTCGTCGAGGTCCAGCGCAAGCGCCTGCAAACCGCGCTCGAGCAGATCGCCCTGCTGGAGCGGCGCATCGGCGAGTTGTAGGCGGCTCGCCATCCGCTAGAGCCGTTGCCGAACATCCTGTCGTCATCCCGACGAAGGAGGGATCTCTCGGGCACGCCCGGATCCACGGGATCCCTCCTTCGTCCGGATGACGGTGGGTCATGTGCCCGGCGTCGGGAAACAGAACTGAGCGGCCCAGAGGCCTCGTGCCATCCGGGCCGATTCCTCTGCTTCGTTCGGGGTTCGGACACCTCGCAGCGCAACACAGGCGCGCCGACGAGCCCGCC
>CAIPGK010000721.1 GCA_903864575.1 uncultured Chloroflexota bacterium | reverse complement strand
TCGGGTGCTTGGCAAGGCCTCACCGTACGACTCGTCGATCCGGGTGCCGATGCTGGCCTACGGACCGACGTTCCCGGGGAGGACCAACACGTCGCTCGTCGGCAATATCGACATCGCGCCGACGATTGCGCGGCTGGCCGGAACCCAGATGCCGAAGCCGGATGGGCGCGAACTCCTGAGCCCCGGTCGCAGGGACTACCTGTTTATCCAGCTTCGTTTCATTGGCATGGGGCTGCGGTCAAGCAGGCTGATGTATTTCGAATATGGGAATGGAGAGCGCGAGTACTACGATCGTCGCAATGATCCGCTCGAACTGAACAATCTCCTGCCGCCTGGCGCACCCGAGGATCCCGATCCTCCCATAGGATTACCGCGTGCAAGCGAACTCTCCCTGCGCCTGTCCTACCTCAGGAAGTGCGCTGGCGCGCGGTGCCAGTGAGATGGCGATGATCATCTGGCGGCATCGACCGCATTCACCTTTTGTGTCATCCCGCGCCGGTCTGGTTCGCCCTTTGGCGAAGCTCGAGGGGGTGAAATGAGACATACGCGCCGACGAATGCTCACCTCCGCTACGGCGACCCTGGCGACCATGGCTGCCGGCAACGGCATCCGCGCGAAATCCATCAGGAAGCCGGTGAAGGCCCCTCCGGTCGATCAGCGGCCGAACATCGTCCTGATCGTCACCGACGACATGCGGGCGACGGACTGGCAGGCATTGCCCAAAACCAGGTCGGCGCTCGCCGGAGCGACGGAGTTCCCCAACTTCTTCTGCCAGTTTCCTGTGTGTTCACCGTCCCGCACGACACTGCTGACGGGGCTGCTCGCGCACAACCACGGAGTGCTGCTCAATGTCGGACCGGCCGACCTGGCCGGATATTCGGCGTTTGCGCGGCACGGGATGGAACGCCGTTCACTGCCAGTGTTGCTCCAGAAATCGGGATACACCACGGCGCTCGTCGGAAAGTTCATGCACGGCTACGACAGCTCCGCGCGACGGCCGGATGGGTGGAGCCGGTGGGTGGCCCGCGGAACTGGCGGGTACATCAATTTCGACCTGGTGGTCGACTCCGAAGTACAGCGGTACAACCACGGCGAGTACGCCACCGATGTACTCGCAGAGTTCGCCAACGAATTCGTGTCGACGGCGCCGGAGGATCGGCCTTTTTTCCTGTACTTCACGCCTACTGCGCCGCATGAGCCGTATCAGCCCGCTCCTCGCCATCTCAGCCGGTTCACACGGAACTTGGTCGAGCGGGATGCCTCGTTCAACGAGGAGGACGTGTCCGACAAACCATCGAGGATTGCGTCGCTGCCGGACCTTACCCAGGAGCAGATCGATCAAGTCGACGCCACTGAGCGGGTGCGGTTGCAACTGCTTTCGGCAACGGACGAGGCGGTCGCAGGTCTCGTGAAGGCATTGCGAAGCGCGCGCAAGTTGGACAACACGGTCATCATGATCGTGAGCGACAACGGCTACATGATGGGCCAGCACCGGATCTTCGGCACCAAGGGCCAGCCCTACGATCAGGCGATTCGGGTTCCAATGCTGGCATTCGGGCCGGGGTTCAAGGAAGGGGTCGACAAGCGCATCGTCGTCAACTGCGATGTCGCCCCGACGATCGCGGAACTCGCGGGTATCTCGTTGAAGCGTATCGACGGAGTGTCGTTGCTCTCCCGCACCCGTCGTGACTGCGCGCTGCTCCAGCTTGCGTCGAACGTTTACCGTGATGGCGGGTTCGGGTTGCGGACGAGTCAGTTGCTCTACTTCGAGTACGACTCCGGGGAGCGCGAGTATTACGACCTGCGGAACGATCCGCTCGAGCTGTTTAACCTGCTCGGTCCATCGGCTGGCCCGACGCCGGTCATTCCTGCCGAGTTACCGGGCCCGACCCAACTCGCTGCCAAGCTTGCGAGCCTGCGAAGGTGCCGCGGCAGCCGATGCGTCTCGGTGGCGGGTAGCTGATGATGTCTGCCGCGATTCGCCTGATAGGACAAGATGCGGCGCTTGGTGCGCCTGTGGTAGATGGGGTGTCAGCTCCAGATGACCTGTCCGCTCCCGATTGCGCGAATGTTGCGGCTGATGCTGCGCGCGAGCGCCGACCTGCGACGCGCCGGGCTCTTCTGACCAGCGCCATTGCGCTTGGCGTGACCGTTGGGAGGGGGCGTCGTGCCGGCGCGCGGACCTCGGGTCCGCAGCCGAACATCGTGATGATCGTCGCCGATGACATGGCTGCCAGCGAC
>CAIPGK010000720.1 GCA_903864575.1 uncultured Chloroflexota bacterium | reverse complement strand
TGGCCGCTGGCGGCAAGGGCAAGAACACAGGGCATGGCGGCCCCGGCCCCGGCCCCGGCATTGCCGGCCCATGCGGCAAGGGCAAGAAGAAGAACCTGTGCAAGCAGAACAGCGACTGCTGCACGAACATCTGCAAGACGAAGATCAAGAACAAGGACAGGACGGGCCGGTGCCGCTGCGAGAAGAAGGGCCGCCCGTGCAGCGAGGACCGGAACTGCTGCGGGAGCATCGAGTGCGTGGCGGGGACGTGCGGCGGCAAGGCGCCATTGGTGGAGACCGGCGAGGCATGCACCGCAAACTCCGTCTGCCGGGACCCGAACGCGGAGTGCACGACCTATGAGTTCGACACCCCGGCGGGAACCTACTGCCTGATGCCGCCGAAGGGGTTCTGTGCGTCCGGCAGCGATTGCGCCTCGTCGCAGTGCGCGCAGGGCCTGTGCCGGCCATGCAGCAGCCCGGCGTGCGCGGAGAGTTGCACGCCGATCGTGTGCGCGAGCTGCACGTACCAGACGGTGCAGGCGGCGATCGACGCGGCGAGCGACGGGGACGTCATCGCCATCGGGAAAGGCACGTGGGTCGAGGACCTGACGATCGCCAGCAAGGCGCTGACGCTGCGGGCGTGCCCCGGTGAGCGGGTGACGCTGCGGAACGCGACCTACGGGAACCGGACGATCTCCGTCACCGGCGGCACGAGCCTGACGGTGCTGGACATCACGATCGACGGGTACGCGGACTATGCCAACACCAACAACGGCGGAGGCATCGCCAGCGACGGCAGCCTGACGCTGGCGGGAACGACGGCGGTCAGGAATGGTGGCTGGAGTGGATCCAATTCCGGCGCTGGCGTCAAGGTGATTGGCGACGGTCTGACGGTCACGCTGACCGATGACGTGGTGCTGCGCGACAACCAAAGTGAATGGGGTGGCGCGGGCATCTACGTCGAAGGCAAGTCGGACCTCGTCATCACCGGATGGGTCGCGATCGCCGACAACATCTCCGATTCGTATGGCGGTGGCGTCAATACCGGGACTGACACGAACCTGACGATCTCCGGTCATACGCGAATCACCGGCAACTCGTCAGATGGCTACGCCGGGGGTGGGGTGTCGGTCTTCGGGAATGACAACACCCGCGCCACCACGGTCACGGTGAAGGACGACGTGGTGATCGCCGACAACCTGTGCATCGGGTGCGAGGGCGGTGGCTTGCAGGTGATCGGGAACAGCACCGGCCCGGTGACGGCGTCGATCACGGACCGGGTGCAGATCATCGGCAATACGGCCGATGATTCCTACGGTGGCGGGATAGTGTTCCAGAAATGGGTCAAGGCCACGATTTCCGGGGAGGTCGAGATTTCCGGCAACCGCGCGCCGTTCGGTGGTGGCGTCGGGGCGGGCTGGCCGCCGAATGACCGGCCCGGCGACTGGGTTCATGTGACGATCACCGGCTCGGCGCGGGTGATCGACAACGTCGCAGAGAAGGATGGCGGGGGCATCCAGGTCTACAAATCAGCGGCCGAGGTGACGGGATCGGCGGTCATCTCCGGGAACACCGCGGAGAACGGCGGCGGCGTTTTACTGGATGGGAGCACCCACCAGGCCATGCTGACCGTGAGCGGCGAGGCGACGATCACCGGGAACACGGCGACCAATTCGGCGCCCTCCGGCGGCGGCGTCTGGTCCAGCAACAACGCCACCACGCTTACGGCCGTCACCGGAAGCATTACCGGGAACACGCCGGACCAGTGCGCGGGCGGGTCGATCAGCTGCTGACGGATCCCGAACCGGCGATGAC
>CAIPGK010000719.1 GCA_903864575.1 uncultured Chloroflexota bacterium | reverse complement strand
TGGCGGCGTAGACGACTTTTGAATCCGGCCAGGCGGCCCGAAATGCGCCAAGGATCATTCGGGACCGCTGGCGAATGGTTTCCTCGTCAAAGACATACAGCGGCGTACTGTACTCCGCTGCGAGTTCGGTGAGCGGGATGCCGCCTATGGCGATGCGCCCGTCGTCGAGTCGTTGGGTCGTAACTGGCCAGGACATTCGTGAAACTCCCTCGTGCCCGCCGCCGAGACATGGCCTCGATGGCGCGATAGTGTACGGACACTATGTACGGATAGCAAATCCGCCAACCCGGCAGGATTTCGCCTCTGGCATCGGCCATTCTGCCTGCGGAGTCTATACTCGACGCTGCGGAGCGCGCCCGGGCCTGCTCCCTCGCCGCAACCCATTCATCGAGGTCCATCCCGCCAATGGCCAATCCAACGATCCTTACGGTCGCCGATCTTGCCAAATCCTATGGTTCCGAGCAGATCTTCTCGGGAGTCAGCTTTCAGCTGGCCGAGCGCGAGCACGCCGCCATCGTTGGCGTGAATGGCGCGGGGAAGTCGACCCTCATGAAAATCATCGCCGGGGTCGAGGATCCGCAGAGCGGGGTCGTCGCGCTTTCCTCAGGAGCCCGGCTGACCTATCTCGCCCAGGAGACCCGGTTCACCAGTGACCGCACCGTTCGCGAGGAAGCCCGTCTGGCCTTCGCCGATGCGCTTGCCGCCGCGGACAGGATGCGCGAGATCGAACAGTCAATGGCCTCCGCCAGCGGTGCAGAGCTCGACGAACTCCTTCACGAGTACGATCGTCTGCATGTGAGCTTCGAAACGGGCGGCGGCTACGACGTGGAGCATCGCACCGATGAAGTGCTGATGGGGCTTGGGTTCACCTTCGAGCAGTTCGACCAGCCGGTGAACCAGTTGAGCGGTGGCCAGAAGACGCGTGTTGCGCTGGCGAAGGCGCTGCTTGCCTCGCCCGACCTTCTCTTGCTTGATGAACCGACGAATCATCTCGACCTCACGATGGTCGAGTGGCTGGAGGAGTTTCTCCGAACCTGGGCAGGCGCTTGCCTGATCATCTCCCACGACCGTTATTTCCTCGATCGGGTCACCACCCGGACACTCGACATGTCCTTCGGCCGGCTCGAGGACTACCCTGCCGCCTACGCTCGCTACCTCGTCTTGCGCGAGGAGCGCATGAGCCGGAGGATGCAGGAATACGAGGAACAGCAGGCGTTCATCGCCCGCACAGAGGAGTTCGTCCGCAAGTACAAGGCAGGGCAACGTTCGAGGGAGGCGCGGGGCCGGCAAACCCGGCTGGAGCGGCTCGAACGCATCGAGCGTCCGCAGGAGCACGAGGGTCTCAACCTGAAGCTTGCCACAGCCATCCGCAGCGGGCGCGAGGTCGTCCGCATGACTCCGCTGCAGGTGGGATACAAAACCGCCGACGGCAACTCCGAGTTGCTGCAAACTCCGGAGTTGATGATCGAACGCGGCGACCGCGTGGCCCTCGTCGGTCCGAACGGCTGCGGAAAGTCGACGCTGTTGCGGACGCTGATCGGGGAACTCGATCCGTTGAAAGGCCGCGTCATGTTCGGCGCGAACGTGAAGCTTGGCTACTACGCTCAAGGCCACGAACGCCTTCCGTCGGATGGCACTCCCCTGTCGGTCCTGCTCGACACCCAGCCCATGGGCGAGGAGTCTGCCAGGACCTACCTCGGCCGATTCCTGTTCAGTGACGACGATGTCTTCAAGCGTGTCGGCTCGCTGTCCGGCGGCGAACGTTCGCGGCTGGCGCTTGCCTGCCTCTTGCTCCAGCAGGCCAACTTCCTCGTGCTCGATGAGCCGACCAACCACCTCGACATACACACGCGGGAGACGCTCGAGGAGATGCTGCGCGAGTTCGATGGCACCGTGCTGTTCGTTTCCCACGACCGATTCTTCATCGACCAGGTCGCGACTCGGGTCTGGGCGGTGCAGGATGGGATTGTGAAGCCGTACCTCGGCCATTACACCGACTACCAGCGACAGCTGGCGAAGAAGTCGGAGCCGCCGAAGCCCGAGCCTGTTGCCGCCGTGGTCGAGAGCAAACCGCAGACCGCCCCTCGCCGCGTGAGGGGTGGCGAGGCTCAGGCGCAGAAGGCGCTCAATCAGGCCGAACGTGACATCGCGAAACTCGAGGGCCGGTTGAATGAATTGAGCGACGCGCTCGCGGTGGCGAGCATCGACGCCGATCTCGGGGCGCTCGAACGCCTCGGAGCCGAGTACGCAAAGGTGCAGGACGACCTCGAAGATGCCTACTCCCGGTGGGAGGAACTCACCGCGCAGGTCGACCTGGCGACGGCGCCGTGATGGCCAACCCTGCGAGGCAGCTCGTCATCGGCGTCACGGGAAACATCGCCTGCGGGAAGAGCGCTGTCATGCGACGTCTCGCCGAACGCGGAGTCGTCGGTTTCGACGGTGACGTCGTCTATCGGGACATCATCCAACCAGGGATGCCGTTGCTCCGGGCAATCGCAGACCGGTTCGGAGCGTCCGTGATTGGCGTCGACGGCAGCCTGGACCGCCGCGCGCTCGGCGCCATCGTCTTCAGCAACCCGGCGGCGCTCGCCGACCTCGATGATATCGTTCGCCCGTGGATCGCTCCGGAGATGATTCGGCGGGCGCGGGAGAGCGGCGCTCCGGTTGTCGCGCTCGATGCGGTGAAACTGTTCGAAAGCGGCCTGTCGGCAGCGTGCGATGAAACCTGGGCGGTGACCTGTCCGGAGGAGACGCAGATCGTCCGGCTGATGGCGAGAAACGGCGTTGACCGGAATGAGGCGATGCGGCGGATTGCGGCGCAGTCCCCACAGTCGGAAAAGACAGCGCTCGCCGACTGCCTCGTGCACAATGACGGGACGCTCGACGACCTGAATGCACGCGTCGATTTGCTGCTCGATCGCCTGGTTGCGCAACACGAATCGAGGATCGCTCAGGGGGCATCCGGGAAGGGAGATGCGGCTGGAATGGCAACGCCGATCGAGGTCGAAGTCTTTTTCGACTATGCGTGCCCCTTTGTCTGGGCGGCGGCGACCTGGCTCCAGGATGTCGGCGAGCAGCTTGGAGACGAACTGCGGGTCACCTGGCGATCCTTCCCGCTGGAACAGGTCAACTCCGAGAATGGGCCTGAATGGAAGCTCTGGGAACAGCCCGACGAGTATCGGAGCCGTGGTTTGCTGGCATTCCGTGGGGCTGCCGCCGCACGGCTGCAAGGCGATGACGCATTTCTCCGCTATCACCATGCATTGCTGTTCCTCAAGAATATCGAGGCACTGGAGCATGGGAAGCGGTCCACGGTGATTCAGGCTGCAGAACGCGCCGGACTCGATCCTTCCAGGTTCGAGGCGGATCTCGACGACCGGGCGCTGCTTCATGGTATCGGCGCCGATTACGAGCGCGCCCGATCGACCTACCGAGTGTTCGGCACCCCGACGTTTGTTTTTCCGAACGGCGCGACCGCCTACCTCAAGATGCTTCCCGCGCCGTCAAAGGACGAAGCCGTTCCGGTCTTTCGTGAATTCGTTCGGACCGTGCGCGACACCACCATCATTCGCGAGCTGAAGCGTCCGGTTCTGGACCGCTGATGTGGCCCCTGATGTGATCGTTGCCGACGACCGAATGGCCGCAATCCGTGACGGGTTGCTCGGCTGGTTTGGCGAGCATGCTCGGAACCTCCCGTGGCGCCTCACGCGCGATCCGTATCGCGTTCTCGTGTCCGAAATCATGCTCCAGCAGACGCAGGTGGACCGGGTTGTTCCCTACTACGAGGCGTTTCTTGCCCGTTTTCCCGACGAGCGATCCCTTGCCTCCGCCCCGACCGCTGATGTCATCACCCTCTGGAAGGGACTTGGTTACAACCGCCGCGCGGTGAACCTTCAGCGGGCGGTGCAGGCGGTGGTGGATGATCTTGGCGGGATCTGGCCGCAGACGGTCGAGGGACTTCGCGCCCTGCCCGGGATCGGCCCCTACACGGCCGGCGCGGTCGCCTGCTTTGCGTTTGAACAAGATGTCCCATTCATCGATACCAACATGCGGAGGGTGCTCCACCGGCTTTTCATCGGTCCGGATTTTCCCGAGCCAATGGCGACCGACCGGGAGATCGTCGCGCTTGCCGACGAGGCGGTGCCCTCCGGATCCGGATGGATGTGGAACCAGGCGCTAATCGAATTCGGGGCGCTCCAGTGCAATGCGCGGAAACCAGCTTGCGTGATCTGCCCGCTGCAGCGCCAATGCGCGGCGTTTCCCGATATCCAGTCAATCATCATGGACCTGCCTCGCGGGTCCGGGCGGAAAAAGGAGTCGCCCTTCGAGGGCTCGAACCGGTGGTACCGGGGACGGATCGTCGATGCTCTTCGCTCTGCCCATGATGGCGATGTGGGCGGCATCCCCCTCCTGGAGCTGGGCGCGATCGTTCGCGAGGATTTCTCGCCCGACCATCTTCCGTGGCTGAGAAGCATCGTCGGTGATCTGGCGCGCGACGGTCTTGCCGCCATTGCCGAGGAACCTGCAGCCTACGATGCCGGACAAATGACGGTCGTTCGGCTGCCGGGGTAGTCGTCGGAGCGTTGCCCCGGCGCCCATTGGATCGATAATGCCCTCGACGCGCAGTCGCGGTGGCGTACGCTCACGGGGACCTGACCATGTTTCGCATCCTCCGGCGACACATCGGACACCTGCCGAATCCGCCCAGCCGGGCGACACTCGCGATGCCGGACAAACTGGCAGGCACGTCCGCGACCGTCTCCGTCTGCCCATACTGCGCGGTTGGATGTTCGCAACTCGTCTTCGTTCGCGATGGAGAGATCATCGACATCGAGGGCAACCCGGAGAGCCCGATCAACGGCGGGACGCTCTGCCCCAAAGGAGCTGCGACCCGCGGGTTGCTTCAAAGCCCGTTGCGGGTCACGGAAGTGCTGTATCGCGCTCCATACGCCAGCGCGTGGGAGCGGCGCCCTCTTGATTGGGCAATGGACAGGATCGCCTCCCTCGTCAAGCAGACCCGCGATGAGACCTGGCGTGAGTTCGATGATGAGGGCGTTCGCGTCAGCCGAACGCTCGGAATCGGCCATTTCGGGGGCGCCACGCTCGACAACGAGGAGAACTACCTGATCAGGAAGTTCTTCACCGCAGGACTTGGAATCGTGGCTGTCGAGAACCAGGCCCGCATATGACACTCCTCCACGGTGCCCGGTCTGGGCGCCCGACTGGGACGAGGCGGCGCGACGACGTTCCTGCAGGACCTTGCGCGGGCTGATTGCATCGTCATCATGGGCGCGAACATGGCGGAAAATCATCCGGTCGGTTTCCGCTTCGTGACACAGGCGCGCGAACGGGGGGCGACTGTCATCCACATCGACCCCCGATTCACCCGAACCTCCGCAAATGCCGATGTGCATGTTCCCCTCCGCGCGGGGAGCGATCTGGTTTTTCTCGGCGCGCTGATTTCCAGTGTGCTCGAGCGTGGCGCGTGGAACCGCGAATACGTTCGGCATTTCACCAACGCCAGCCGAATCGTCGGGGATCACTTCACCGACACGGAAGAGCTCGGCGGCATCTTTTCCGGGTATGACGAGTCAACCGGCATCTATGATCCCGCCGAATGGGCGTTTGCTCCCGGGGGCGCGTCCGATCCATCACTCCAGGATCCCCGCTGCGTCCTGCAGGTGATGCGGCGGCATTTCAGCCGGTACACGCCCGCTATGGTTGAGCGGTCGTGCGGCGTCTCGCGCGAGCGGTTCGAGGCCGTGGTGGACGCCATCTGCGAGAACTCAACCCCGGAGCGGACAACCGCGTTCTGCTATTCGGTCGCATGGACCCAGCATACGACCGGGACCCAGATGATCGCCGCCTGCGCGATCCTCCAGTTGCTGCTGGGAAACATCGGCAGGCCGGGCGGCGGGATCATGGCCTTGCGGGGACATGCGACGATTCAGGGAAGCACCGACATCCCCACCCTGTTCAACCTCCTGCCCGGCTACCTTGCGATGCCGTCGATCGCGCGCCGCCATTTCACGCTCGATGCCTATCTCGCGGACGTCACGCTGCCCACCGGATGGTGGAGCAACGCGCCTGCGTATGTCGTGAGCCTGCTCAAGGCGTTCTACGGCCCGAGCGCACTATCGGAAAACGATTTCGGTTTTGGCTACCTTCCACTGATCGACGCAGACCACTCCTTCCAGCAAATGATTCTCGACATGGCCGAGCGCAAGCTCCGCGGACTGTTCTGCATGGGTCAGAACCCTGCCGTTGGTGGCCAGAATGCGCGCCTCGCGCGGAAGGGCCTGGCTGCGCTCGACTGGCTTGTCGTGCGGGATTCGTTTGAGATCGAGACGGCCACGTTCTGGAAGAACGGTCCCGAGATCGCCTCCGGGGAGTCACGTCCGGAAGAGATCGGCACGGAGGTGTTCCTGCTGCCAGCAGCGATGGGCGCTGAAAAGGATGGGTCGTTCACCAACACCCAGCGGCTTGTCCAGTGGCATCACAAGGCAGTGGATCCGCCTGGCGCGGCGCGCTCGGAGGCATGGTTCATTCACCAGTTGGCCCGTCGATTGTTCGCGCTCTACGCCGATGAGCGGACTCCACAGGCGAGGCAGACGAACGCGCTTCACTGGGACTATGACGCCGATCCTGACGGAGAACCGGATCTGCTGGACGTGTTGGTGGAAATCAACGGCAGGCGGGTTGAAGATGGCGCGCTGGTCCCGGATTTCACGCACCTTCGCGATGACGGCTCCACCGCATGCGGATGCTGGATCTACTCCGGGATCATGCCTGAGACGGGCCGGAACCGGGCCGCCGAGCGGGTGTCCGGCGGTCCTGCTGACGCAGGATGGGGATTCGCCTGGCCGGCTAATCGGCGCATCCTGTACAACAGGGCATCTGCCCGACCGGACGGATCCCCGTGGTCCGCGCGAAAGGCGTGGGTCTGGTGGGATGAGACGTCCGGCCGTTGGACCGGGCATGACGAGCCGGATTTTCCGGATCGGAAGTCTCCCGGGTATCTGCCACCGTCCGGTGCGACCGGCATGGACGCCCACTCTGGATGCGCCCCGTTCATGATGCTGGCCGATGGTCTCGGTCAGCTATACGCTCCCGCGTTGCGCGATGGCCCATTACCGAGCCATTACGAACCATGGGAGTCCCCGGTCGGGAATGCGGTCTACCCGGAACGGCAGCGCAACCCTGCGGCTCGAACGCTCGATCATCCAGGGAATCCCTACCAGTCGCCAATGGATCCTCGCTATCCCCATGTCCTGACGACCTATCGGCTCACGGAACACCACACTGCCGGCGGGATGTCTCGGTTCGTTCCCTGGCTGGCGGAGTTGCAGCCGGAGGGATTCGCGGAGATCGATCCGGACCTCGCGGAGCAGCATGGGATCGCCACTGGTGACATGGTCCGCATTTCCACCGACCGAGGGGCGATCGTCACCCGCGCGCTCGTCACCGGCCGACTGCAGGCGCTGTCGATTGATGGGCGCCCTATTCACCAGGTCGGGTTGCCGTGGCACTATGGGCAAGGCGGCATCGCAACCGGCGCGGTTGCCAACGACCTGAGCGCACTGGTGGAAGATCCGAATTCAATGATCCACGAGGCGAAATCCTTTGCATGCGCGATCGAGCGGGCGGCAAGCGATGGCTGATCCGCAGCCGATTCACCCGGAAACAGAGCGCCGCCCCGGCGCGGTCGGGTTTCTGACCGACGCGAGCGTCTGCATTGGGTGCAAGGCGTGCGAGGTCGCCTGCAAGCAATGGAACGATTTGCCGTCGGATGGTCCGCTGGAAATGAGCGGCCGCAGCTATGACAACACCGGCGATCTTGGAGCGACCACCTGGCGGCATGTGTCGTTCATCGAGCAATCCACCGTTCCCGGAGGACCTGTCACCGCGTGGCTGATGCTGAGCGACGTGTGCAAGCACTGCATCCACGCTGGTTGCATGGAGGC
>CAIPGK010000718.1 GCA_903864575.1 uncultured Chloroflexota bacterium | reverse complement strand
TTCCGGGAGAGAACTTCGGTCGATGCTCCCGCGTTTCTCACAGCGGCGAGCGACGCAACGGGCGCGACGCCCTGGGATGAGGGGATGCTCGCGATGGTCCGCATGCCAGCTGGCGACTGGTACGGCCAGTTCGTGCACCGCTTTCTGGAGTTTGGGCTGGACGGCGTCCTGCGGAAGATGAGCGGGCCATTGCTGCTTCGGATGCCCGGTGACGAGCGGTCCGGCGGCGTTGTGGTGACGGGTGAGCATGTCCTGCTGACGGTGCGATCGCAAGGGACGGATTGGCTGGCCGCGCTGCCGGCGGCAGGAGTGCGCGAATTGCTGCTGCCGCTGTCGGCATTCCTGCAGGTTGATCGAGGGGAAGGCGGCGCGATCGTCGACGGCGTGCGCCGGGTATCGCTCGAAAGCCTCTCGCGCAGGCTCGATGCCATAGCTGGCGAGGCGCTTCGAAGCGCGCTGCAATGATGATTGGTGCGCGGAGCATGGGAGCGGAGACGGATTCGGAATGAGTGGAGTCGACGCGATCAGGATCGTTGCAGATTTCACAGGCCCGGGCGCGCTGTCGCGGACGGCTCGTGGGCTGGCGCGCGCCCTGACGCAGCAGAATGTGGCTGTGGATCTCGTGCAGAGCCGATTGCGCGGGACGCGGACCGATCCCTGGATCATTGGCGATACGCGCAGCGTGCAGACTCCCACCGAGAGCCGGGTGGTGCTGCACTTCGATGGGATCGGGCTGGACTGGCCAGATCCCTCACGCGCGGTGTTGCAATTCCGTCAGTCGGACACCGACCGCGTACCTGACCGGTGGCTGGGTGGGTTGGATACGGTTGACTGCATCGTCGTGCCATCTCCCTCGTCACGGGATGCGCTGGTCGTCAGTGGCGTCCCGTCCCGCCGGGTGCGGATGATGCCGCTTGGCGTCGACCCTGCGGTTTGGCGCGTACCTCCCCCCAGTGATTGGCTGTCATCCATCGCGGTCGACCGGGGGCCGGCGAGTCAGGTAGCCACCCGGTTCCTGCATGTCGGAAATCTGGACCATGCCCACATCGAAAATCCAGCTGCGCTGCTGGCGGCGTGGATTGCGGGGACATCGGCGGATGACGATGCGATGCTGGTGCTTGCGCTGGAGCATCATCGCGGGCCGGAAGCTGTTCGCAAGGTAGCAGCACGGATGATCGAGGGCGTCGCCCGCGCGCTGGGGAAGCCCGTTGCGGAGGCTGCCCCCATCGTGGTGCTGCCGGAACGGCCCCGGGAGGCAGATGTGCCCGGCGTCTATGCGTCCTGCACGCACTACCTCTCGCTGTGCCACGGAACAGCCTGGGATCTCGACATGATGGAAGCGGGCGCAGCCGGGTTGCGGCTCATCGCACCGGATCACAGCGGGTACCGGGGCTGGCTGAACGGAACGATTGCCACCATGGTGCCCGCGTCGTCCGAGATGGTGGATGTCGACGCCTTCTCCGATCTCCACCGGGCGCTCCATCTTCGCGCGAACTGGTGGACCGCTGATTTGGCCGCGGCGGTCGCGGCGATTCGTGAGGCGATCGAGGGCGGCGACCGTCATCGACAGACCGCGCGGGAGACGATTCTGAACGGCTTCACGCTGGATCACAGCGCGGCGCAACTGGTCCGCATCGCTGAGGAGACGCTATCCGGGATGCCGTCGCCCGTCGCGCGCCGGCGAACGGGCCGGACGATGGAAGGCGGCGGCGCGGGGGGGCCGGGTCTCCAGTTGGTCACCATGCTGGCCTACCTGCCGGTCTCGGTGCTGAGCGTGGAGGAGCGCCTCGAGAAAGTGAGGCCGCTCTTCGAGGCGGGAATTCCGCTGATCCTTTGGGTCGATGATGTCTACGGGCCGGTGCTGGAGCGGCAGGGGGTTCCGCCGTGGATTCGCCTGCATCGGTTCCAGCCGTGGGAGATGCCCACCGCGCGGCTCGTGCTCGGGCATGGTGAGAACCTGCGCCTGCCGGAGGTACGGAATCCGGACAAGGATACGGCGGAGTACATGACGCTGATGAATCTCAAGACGGACATCATTGCCGAGTCCGTCCGGTTGGGGTTGGTGACGGCGCCGTACACCGGGTTCATCGACGCGAACATCGCCAAAACGATGGACGATCCGGCAGCTGTGTTTGCCCGGCTGGCCGCGGCGAACCTCACCGGTCTTGACCGCGTGCTCCTGCCCGGCGCGGAGCGGTTCGAGCCCGGCGCGACGCCCAATCTGTTCGACACGGTGTCCTGGGTGGCGCTCGGGAGCCTGATCATCCTCCCGACATCGCGTGCCGGGGAGTTCGAGGCGCGTTGCCGGGAGAAGCTGGTGGAGGTGCTCGAATGCGGGAGCCTGATCTGGGAAATCAACATCTGGGCGATG
>CAIPGK010000717.1 GCA_903864575.1 uncultured Chloroflexota bacterium | reverse complement strand
TTCCGCTGTCGTTGTAACCATCGATGACGAGGTCGATGATCTCGACTCTCGACTGGTTGGTGATGGCGATGGTGCGGTTGCCATAGGTGGCGTTCTTCACCGTAACGGCGCCGCAGGCCTTGAGGTTGAGGTTCTTGTCGATGGCGACGTCTTCGTTGTAGGTCCCGGCCCCGATCAGGATCGTGTCGCCGGCGGTGGCGGCGTTGATGGCGGCCTGGATGGTGGTGTGCGTGCAGGTCGAGCAGACGGTTGGGGAGTCGCAGGACATGGAGCAGGCGCCGCAGTTGCAGGAGGCGCAGACGCCCTGAAAGCAGGCGCCGGGCTCGCACTCCTTGTCGGCGGTGCAACTGTCGCCGCGCGGGAGGAGGCAGTAGGTTCCGGTGGGCGTGCCGCTCTCGTAGGTGGTGCAGGCAGCCTGGTTATCGGCGCAGGCGTCGGTGGGCGTGCAGGGGTCCCCGGTCGGGATCAACCCGCCGCCGCTGGTGCAGATGCCGTCCATGCAGGACAGCGTCTGCCCCTTGCGGGAACAGCAGTTGCGGTCTTCCTTGCAGGCGCCGTTCTTCTTGACGCAGCGGCAGCGGCCCTTGCCGTCATGGTTCTTCTTGCCGGTCTTCGTGTTGCAGAGGCCGGTGCAGCAGTCCTTGTCCCTGGTGCAGATGTTGTCCTTGCGGGAGCCGCTGCCGCAGGCCCCTTCGGGTTTGGCGCGGCCGCCTCCCAGGCCTTTGCCCGATCCGCGATCTGCCCGCCTCCCGTCGCGGCGAGCGTCGGTCTGCTCGGGTGCGGATGATCCGAGTATGCCGGCGAGCACGGCTCCGAGGCCCGCCCGGCGGGATACCGTCCCGCCGAGCAGGCGAGCGAGACGGTCGAATGATGCCTGATCCATGGATGTCCTCCTGTCGATATTGGCCGCTGCAGGCGGCGCGATCGCCCCGATCGCGCTCGCTTGATCCGTTCGCGGCGCCGGACCTGCGGGCCGGGTTGTGCCGGATGCCGCCTGTCCGATCCGCTCGCGCGAAGGACGGTGCATTCCAGACCAGTCCAGACCCCGGGTGCCATTCTGCGAACCCGGGACCCTGGTTCAACAGCGGAATATCGTCACTATTTCGGCGGGAATTGGTCGATAATTGCTCGCGCGCGGAGCAAGCGGTCTCCCGGTCAGGTATGGCGGGGATAGACTCAGGCAATCCCGGACGCGGCGCTGGCGCATGATGGAGGGGGCGGAAGATGGCAGTCGGGAAAGCTGCGGGGCCGGGCCGATTCGGACACGAGTTGCGGCGGCTCCGCAAGGCGGCCGGGCTCACCCAATGGCAATTGGTCGAGTTGTCCGGTGTGTCAATGAGCACGATCAGCCAACTCGAGCGAGGCTCCCGCGCGGCGCCGCAGGCGGCGTCGGCCGTGATGCTGGCCGATGCGCTCGGGCTGGCCGGGCAGGATCGCGAGGCCTTCTTCGCCACCATCAGGGCCGAGCGCATTCCGCCGGGACGTCGGCCGCCGCAGGCGGCCCCCTTGCCCGCGGCAGGCCATGCGATTCATGGCCGGGATGTGGTGGTGGCCGAGATCGAGCGCCTCCTCGATGGTGGCGCCCGCTGGATCACCCTGATCGGTGAAGGGGGAATCGGCAAGACGAGACTGGCGCTGGAGATCGCCCACCGCGTCGAGGCGGGCGGGGATCGGGTGGTGTTCTGGGTCTCCGGCGAGCTACTGCGTGAGCCGGCGGAAGTGTTGCCCGCGCTGGCGCTTGCCGCAGGCGTGCCGGAGCGTCCGGGCGCTCCCGCGATCGAGCGCATCGCTCGCGCCACCAGCGAGCGTCCGGGGCTTGCGGTGCTCGACAACATGGAGCATCTGCTCGACGCCGCATCCGGCATCGAGGCGGCCCTGGCCGCGGCGCCGGCGCTTGCGGTGCTCGCGACCACGCGGGAGCGGTTCAATACACGGGAGGAGACGCTGGTCACCGTCGATCCGCTCCCCGTGCCCGATAGCCGGGATGTCCGGGACATCGCCGCCAACCCGGCGGTGCGGATCTTCTTCGAGCGGTCGGGTCAGGCAGGCGGCGAGCCGCCGGTGAACGAGGATCTGCTGGCGGCGGCGCGCATCGTCCGAACGCTTGATGGGTTGCCGCTGGCGGTGGAACTGGCCGCCGCGCAACGGCCGACGCTTTCACCTTCCGCGATCGCGGATGTGCTGGAGCAGGCCGGAGTCCGCGGGCTTGGCCGCTGGCGGAGCGGACCGGAGCGGACCCGCTCGATGGAACAGGCGATTCGCTGGTCGGCGGACCTGCTTCCGGATGACGCGCGCACGCTGTTTCGGATGCTGTCGGTGTTCCGCGGCGGCTTCACCATCGCGGCGGCGGCGGCGGTGGCGGCGGCGGCCGGCCAGCCGGCGGTTGCCGCGGCGCTTCCGGCGCTCATCACCGCAAGCCTGGTCCGGGAAACCTCGCGCAGCGCCGTTCCGCCGCGCTTCGCGATGCTGGAACCGGTGCGGATGGTGGCGGCGCTCGAATTGGCCGAGGCTGGCGAGGAACGGACCGCGCGGGATGCGCACGCGGCCAACGCGGTGACGTCGGCGGTGGCGGCTTCGGCGCGGCAACTTGGCGGCGGCGGCGGCGAGCGGGAGGCGCTCGCGTTCTTTGCCGCGGAACGGGCCAACCTGCTCGTCGCGCTCGACCACTTGCTGGCCACCGGGCAATCGGCCCGCGCGTTGCCGCTGGCGAGCGCGCTCGGGTTCTGGTGGGAACACGTCGGTCCCGCTCGCGTCGGCTTGCCCTGGCTGCGCCGGGCGATCGTGGCCGATGATGGCTCCGGGCCGGCGCGCGACCGCTGGCACGCCCGGTTTGCCGGGGCGCTGCTGGCGGTCGAAGCGGGCGATTACGGCGACATGCGCCGGTTTGCCGAGGAGGCGCTGGAGATCGCGGTGAATGCCGGCGACCTCGAGGGCGAGGCGACCGCCAACATCGCGGTCGCCATCTGGGAGCAGACGGACAGCGGCGACGTGGACGGCGCATTGCGCCGGCTGGACCGGGCGATCGGGATGGCGGAACGTGCGTTCGCGAGCGATAACCGGGCGTGGTTGTCCCTCGCCTTCGGGTCGAATCTGCGAGGGGCGTATCGC
>CAIPGK010000716.1 GCA_903864575.1 uncultured Chloroflexota bacterium | reverse complement strand
CTGCAGCTCCTCGTCCGGCTCGCTCGCCTCGACGTGCAGCTCCACCGCCCCGAAAAATGGCTGGCTCTCCTGATCGAGTCTCCCGCCCGAGACCCGCCGCGCGTGATCCGCCAGCGCCGGCAGCACCTCCTCCTGGAAGCACTCCCAGATACGCTCCGCGTCGGTGGCGATCCTGCGGTCCAGCACGGTCGCCCCGTCCACCGTCGCCGAAATCCATCCGGTCGCGGGGTGCACCAGCCCCAGTTCGGGGAACGCGTCCAGCCACGGCCGTTCGGTCCAGCGGGGGTCGAACCCGAACACTGCCCGCGTCGCTCCCTCCCCGTCGCGAATCTCCGCCTCGTAGACGTGTGGGAGTTCGGGCACGACGGCGAAGCTCACGCGGTCCATCGGGATCGGCAGCACCTCGTCGGCAGGGTAGACCTCCAGCAGCCAGCGGATCGGCGGCTCCTTCCAGAGCGACCCGCGGCCATCGCGGTCCACCCGCGCCTGCAGCTCGTCGGCGCGCGCCGGGTCGATCAGCCGCAGTTCGTGAATGGCGTCCGCGCTCACCCACTCCTCGCCGGGACGCTCCTCGAAGGAGCGGCAGCGCACCACGAGTGATGCGCCGGGAATCCCGGCAAGCAGCGGCCCCACCTCCTCCACCAGCCAGCACAGCCCGGCCTTGTACACCGCCCGCACCGTCACCCGCGGCGTGGCGCCCGCCGCGGCGATCGACGCCGCCAGTTCATCCCGCAGCGCCTCCCGCACCGCCCGCGTCTCGGACACCCGGATGTCGACCGCCACGACCGAGCCGGGGAGGATGGCGGGCGCCACCTCCGCCCGGATCGCCGCGCGCACGTCGTCGACCTCCCACGGAAACACCCGGACGGCCTCCCGCGCCACCCGTTCGGGCGGCGGCGGAACATCCTCCCGGTCGATCGCGCGGCGAATGCGCTGGACCGTGCGCGACAGCGGATCGCGGCCGCCAGCCGGACCAGGGGCGGCTCCAGCCAGCCACGCGGCAGCGGCAGCCCCCTCGACGACCAGATCCTCCACCCCATCCTCGCCGGAAAGGACCGCCACCCGCCCGGATCCCTCCCGGAACCGGATCGAGCGCGGCCCGGCGAACGGCAGGGTCAGCCCCACGCTCTCCAACCCTAGCCGCGCCGCGACATGGCAAAGATCGGCAGGCGAGACGGCGCCCTCGATCACGAGCCCGCAGGCGGCATCGTCCGCCGCAAAATCCCCGTCGCGGTCCGCGAGCAGCTGACCCGGAGCGTAGAGATCGGCAAGATCGAGCGGAGCGCAGGTCTCGTTCGCCCGGCCGGCATCGCCGCCGGCAGGAGGCGCTTCGGCGGCGCCCGAAGGCTCGAAGCGGGCCATCCGGCGCAACTCGGCTGCGACGGCATCGGGGGAACCCGCGACCCGCACGATCTCGCCATCGCGAACGCTCAGAGGGCTCTCCGGTCCGCCACCGTCGAGGCGAACGACGACCGCGGAGCCCCCGCCCGCTCCGGTCAGCGGCAGGGTCATCCCCATCGATTCCAGCCCGAGCCGGGCGGCAAGTTCCGCCGCGGCCAGAAGCACCTGCTCCGGGGCGTCCGGCGGGAGCGCCAGGCGCACCGCGATCTCGTCGGGCAGCCCGTCGCCATCCCGGTCCGCGAGCCACCCGCCGGATCGGAAGCACGCTGCAAGATCAACCGGTTCCACCCCTGGCCTCCCTCTGGCTGACGCCATGTCGTCTTGCGCGCGTCGGGTCAGTCCGAAAAGACCGGGCGCCGGCCAGCCCAGGGCTGCAGCGCCTCGAAGGCCGCGCTCGCCCGCAGCACGAGCGGGTCTTCCCAGTTGCGGCCGACAATCTGCAATCCCACCGGCAACCCGTCATCGGTCCAGCCGGCAGGCACGCTGGCGGCCGGGCTGCCGGTGAGGTTGAACGGAAAGGTGAAGGCGGTCCACTGCATGCCTGTCACCGGCTGGCCGCCGACGCGGTCGGGAAAGTCGATCCCGACCGGAAACGGCGGCAGCGTCATCGTCGGCGTCAGCAGGAGGTCATACCGTTCCATGAATGCCGCCATCGTCAGCTGCAACGCGTGGCGGATGTTCTGCGCCTTCGCGAGGTCGAACGCGGTCAGCGGCCGCCCGAGCTCCGCGAGCCGCTCCAGCCCGGGATCCAGCTTGCCGCTCCACTCCCCGAGCAACTCGTTCACGTCGCCGCCCACCAACCCGTAGAACAGGGTGTGAAAGAGCGGGAAGGGATCGGGCCAGCCGGGGCTTGCCTCCTCCACCGTCGCCCCAAGCTCGGCGAAGCGGGCCGCCGCGCGCGCGGTGATCGATCGCACCTCGGGATCGACCGCGGCATACCCCAGGTCGGGAGTCCACGCCACCCGCAGACCAGCCAGATCGCCGTCGCAGGCGGCCACGAAATCCACCGGCTGCCGCGGCGCGGAGAAGATGTCACGCGGGTCGTGCCCGGCGATCGCGTTCAGGACCATCGCGCTGTCGCGCACCGTCCGGGAGAGCGGCCCCTCGGAAACGAAGGATCCCACCACCGACGGCGGGAACATGGGCACGAGACCGAAGGTTGGCTTGATCGTGTAGACCCCGCAGAAGCTCGCGGGCTGGCGCAGGGAGCCACCACCGTCCCCGCCGGTCGCGATCGGGCCCAGCCCGCTCGCCACCGCCGCCGCCGACCCGCCGCTCGACCCGGCGGCCGTCCTCGCGCGGTCCCACGGGTTGCGGGTTGGCCCGAAAAGCGGATTGTCGGTGGGTGATTTCCAGCCGAATTCCGGGGTATTGGTCTTGCCGAGCATCACCGCGCCGCCCCGCGCCATCCGCTCGACGATCGGGGCGTCCCGATCCGGGACGTTGTGCTCGAAGACGCGTGAACCAAAGGTGGTGCGGACGCCCGCCGTTGGCGACAGGTCCTTCACCCCGAAGGGCACGCCGTCGAGCGGGCCGGCGGGATTGCCCGCGGCGAACCGCGCCTCCGACGCCAGCGCCTGCGCCATGGCCGCCACCGGGTTCGGGGTGACGAAGGCGTTGATGACAGGATCGATCCGCTCCAACCGGGCCAGGACCGCGCCGGCAACCTCGGACGGCGAAATCTTCCGCGCGCGGTACGCCACCGCAAGCTCCTGCGCGGAGAGATAGCAGAGTTCTTCATCGGACTGGATATTCCTGTGCATGGTGCCGCACCCCTGCGAACGCGCTGCAACGCGGCGGCATCATCGCAGCCGCCCTGCTCTCGCGCCACCTGTGCAACGCTCTGGCATCATGGGCGTTGCGCCCAAAGGTATACGTATTG
>CAIPGK010000715.1 GCA_903864575.1 uncultured Chloroflexota bacterium | reverse complement strand
CTCGGCGAACTGGGCGTCGTCCATCTCCGCCAGTTCGACGCCGGAGACCAGTTTCGCGTCCGCCGGGAGACCGGCTTGCCGGGCGAGCGCGGCGACCGTCTCCGGGTTGTCGCCGGAGATGATCTTGAGTTCGATGCCAGCATGGCGGAAGCCCTCGAGGGTTTCCCGCGAGTTCGGCCGCAACTGGTCCGCGAAGGCAAGCCAGGCGACAGCCTCCATGGTCGGCGGCAGGGCCGGGTCGCCGTCCGCTCCGGTCACGAGTTGATCGGGTGACTGCGCCCAGAGGAGAACGCGCCAGCCCTGCTCGGTCCAGCCATCGGGGGCTGTCAGGCTGCCGCCGCCGTCGAGGTGTTTGCCGAGGAACTCCGGCGCGCCCATCGCGAAGGTTCCGCGGAAAGCGCCGTCGTCGGCGGCGACGGCGCTCCATTTGCGGGCGGAGGAGAAGGGAATCTCGCCGGTCAGGGGGTGGGCCGCGCCGGGACAGGCGACCGCGAGCGCGTCGCTGGTCTTGGTGCCGCCGGATGCGCTGCGGGCGTAATCGCCGAGGACCGCCCGGATCGTCTGCTCGTTCGCGTTGCCGATGGGACGGATCTCCTGCAGTTCGATCGCGTTCGCGGTCAGGGTGCCGGTCTTGTCCATGCAGAAGATGTCGACGTTGGAGAGCGATTCGACCGCATTTACCTGCTGGATCAGCGCGTCCTGCCGGGCGAGGCGGACGATGGCCATCGAATAGGTGATGACGATCATCAGGAAGAGCCCGCTCGGGACGATGCCGAGGACGACCGCGGCGGCCAGCACCGTGTCCTTGAGTGGGTAGCCGTGCAGGATCGAGCCGACGAGGATCATCACGAGGAAGAACCCGGCCACCGCAAGCAACAACCGGACGATGCGGTTCACCTCGTGCTGCAGCGGAGTGAGAGAGGTCTTGAACGAGCGGGCTTCCGCGGCGATGGACGCCGCGGTGGAATGCACCCCCACCCGCTCGGCGATGTACCTGCCTCCGCCGGAGACGCAGAAACTGCCCGAGGAGAGCATGTCCCCCGGCGCCTTCGGGACCGCGTCGGACTCGCCGGTGAGCAGCGATTCGTCCACCGTCGCGGCGCCGTCCCGGAGGGGTCCGTCGACGAAGATCTGGTCGCCCGGGCTGACGACGATCAGGTCGCCGACGACGATCTGCTCCGGGTCGAGTTCCGCTTCCTGCCCGTCGCGGACGACGCGGGCGTTGGCCTGACTCAGAAGCGCGATCCGGTCCAGTCGCCGCTTGGCGATGGACTCCTGGACGATGCCGACGATGCCGTTCAGCACCGCCAGCCCCGCCGAGAGGACGGCCTCCTTGAACTGCCCGAGACCGATCAGCACCGCGCCCACGGCGAACAGCGAGACGTTGATGAACGTGAACAGGTTGTCCTTGACGATCTGCCAGTAGGTCCGGCCCGTTTTCGGGAGCCCGGTATTGGTCAATCCCCGGCGTGCCCGGTCCGCCGCGTCGGCCGTGGTGAGGCCGGTCTCGGGCGTGGCAGGCAGGGTGGGCGCGGTCGTGGCCATGGGCTGGTTCCTCTGGCATACGCCGGGGCGCGCCCGGCCATCGAATCGCCTGTACCTGGGCAGGTATCGGGAGTAGCATACGATGAGGGTTGCGAATGGCGGACACACGGGACTCGGCGCGCCGCATCGTGCGCGGAGCGCCGACAGGAGACGACGGCGATGGATAGCCAGCGGTTCGATGTACTGGCTCGCGCGTTTGGCAGGCGAACCGGTCGGCGGACGGCGATGCTTACCCTGGCGGGTCTTGCGGGCGTGGCCGCGTTGCATCCCGTGGCAGCGGACGTTCCGCTCGTCTGCTACCAGATTCGCGAGCGCTGCCGGCGGCACACCCAGTGCTGCTCCCTCACCTGCGAAAACGAGCGATGCCTCGGATCGGACATCGGCGAGCAGTGCATCGCCTCCGACGGGTGCGCCGTGGGCTACTGCCACATCGTCTCCAACTACCGGGGCTATTGCCGCTGCATCACGCGCAACCGCCGCTGCACAGACAACAAGGTGTGCTGCTCGGGGGTCTGCTCGATGATCGGGCGCTGCGGGTGTTCGCGCGTCGGGCAGGCCTGCGAGATGTCGATGCACTGCTGCGATACCGCTATCTGCGTCGATGGCTGGTGCGTCGCCGCGTAGCGGATCCCGCCCACTGGTCCGGTTCCATGTCGCCCGGCGCATGCCGGCTGCCGCCGGGCTGCGCTACCCTGCGTGCGTTGTGAGCGGCGCGAGCCGGGTTGGCGAACGCGCGCGCCCCATAGGGAGGGTCGATCGGACATGAGCGCGACGATGGAGCGGGCGGCCGGGGCGGCCTCCGGGCTGGGCGCGGCGATGCGCTGGATTTCGGTGGCGACGGCGGCGCTGGTCATCATCCAGGCCTTTCTCGCCGGACAGTGGCTGGCCGGGCACGCCGCGATCATCCTGACCCATGGCTGGATCGGGAACGTCGCCTATCTCGGCGCGATCGCGATGGTCCTCGTCGGTTTTCTCGGCTGGCGGCGCGGCTGGCCGGCAAGCTCGGTTGTCCT
>CAIPGK010000714.1 GCA_903864575.1 uncultured Chloroflexota bacterium | reverse complement strand
TGGTGGCGCTCGGGTTGTCGCTGCTGGCGCTCTTCGGGTTCGCCATCCTTGCGAAGGATCGCACTCCTGATGGGCCGCTGGATGAGCAGCGCGTCATCGGCCGCGAAGACTTTTTCCAGCCTGAACTGAGCCCACTCGATGCCGACCGGCTGCGCGGCCCGATGGGTTCGATCGCGGACATCAACCCGGGCGATATCCTGTACGCGTCAAATGGCGCGCTGGCGAAGGTGGTCGGGGTGCTTCCCGGCGAGGAAGAGTACGGGCGCAAGCGCCGCGGACTGATCTACGCTACCGGCCTGCATGGCGCCAATGACGAGATGTGGATCCCGGTCGAGGCCGTCATGGGCGTCTACCCGGAGACCGACACGGTGATCCTCGCCGCAAAGGGCGACGAGATCGAGCACTTCGGCTGGAACAAGCCCCCGGCGAGTTTCCAGCGTGTTGCGCCGCCGCACGCTGCGCCGAAATCGTTCTAGCACGCATCCTGACGTCAGGTGATCAGCGGCCCTGGGGTGGAAACGCCCTGGGGCCGGTGCGTTCGGGCAGGCGCTGCGGTTTGTGTCCGTCATGTAACACACCTGCGGTAGCGCAAATGAGCCACCTGAAGTATCAATCCCTCCACGAGAGGGCGGCATGCAAAGGGATGGCGGGATGAACCGTTTCACGCTTTGGCTGGTGGTGGCGATATCGGTTTACGGCCGCGCGTTTTTCGGGAGCAACAAGGTCCGTATTCCGCTGGCAGGGGCATTCATGGTGATCATGGTCATGGGCCTGCTTGCGCGCTTGAATCCGGCCCTCGCGGGGAGCTGATTCCGGCTGCGTGATCGACCGGTCGCCAGCACGAAGCCAGACGATGACGGCCCGGAGCTCAATGCCCGGGCCTTCGCCGATCCGGTGAAACGGATCTCAGGCGACCGCCGGTCCCACCAAACGGAATGCCGCACGAAGATCGCCAACGTGGCGTTTGTTGTGGTTCCGCAGCTCGCTCGGATGGCGGCGTTCGAGTTCGGCCAGCATCCCTGCATCGGCGAGCCCGAGTTGCCGCAGGGTCTCGGCCACCAGCACGGGGTGCATGCGGTATGAGCCGTCCAGCACGCGGATGGCAATCCCGAGGCCCTCGGCGGGGATCGCGAGGCAGATCAGCCCCTCAGCGCCGCTCTTCGCGCAAATCGTTCCATCTGCGACGTCCATCAGGTCGGTCACGTATTCGCCGCTGCCCGCGACATTCTCCGGGGCCGCCATCATCGCCGCGCGGAGCCGCTTCAGCGCCTCGCCGTGCTCGCGCCCCTGTCCGGCTGGCGCGTTGTCGGGGTCGGCGAGCGTCGACCAGGAGCGGGCGAATGCGGCCATTGGCGCGCCGAAGGTCGGCAGGCTGCAGCCGTCGGTGCCGAGAGCGATGCTCGCGGCCGGCACCCGCATGACCTCGGCCATGATGCCGAGGATGCGGCGCTGCAGCGGATGCTCCGGTTCGAGGTAGGAATCCAGCGGAAGGCCTTCGTGAACGCAGGTCGCGAGCATCCCCGAGTGCTTGCCGGAACAGTCGCAGCAGAGGGGACCCCTGGAGGAGAGTCCGGCCAGCACCCGCGCGCCTTCCTGATCGTTGTAGGGAACGACCGTGCCGCACATGAGCGCGGACGGGGCCAGCCCCAGTTTCTCCAGCATCCCGGTGACTTCCGCCTGGTGGTGCGGCTGTCCGCTGTGCGAGGCGCAGGCGAGCGCGAGTTCGCGCTCCGTGAATCCGAACCGGTCGGCAGCGCCGCTCTCGATCAGCGGGATTGCCTGGAACGGCTTGGCGGACGACCGATAGAACAGGACACGCTCCGGATCGCCCGCGCTGGCGACCACGTTGCCCGCCACATCGGTGACGACGACAACCCCATGATGGACGCTTTCAACGATCCCGCCGCGGGTGGTCTCTGCGATGACAGCTGGCATGGGGTCCTTTCCTGCCCGGAGCCGGCTGGCGATCCGGGACGCTCGCTGCGCATTCGCGGTCCACCGTGGGCCGCGCCGATGGACCGGCAGTATCGCATCGCGCGCGATGCCGTCACAGTTGGGCCGAACCTTGTGAGCGCTCGCTGACCCGTCGCCGAAGGGGCCTCACCGCGGGTGTGACGGGGAGCGAAGCTGCCGCACTCCTCGTGTCCCGGGCGGGTTGGCGCCGTAACAGGTGCGGGCCACCTCACCTGCGCCGCTCAACGCCGACACCGCCGTCAGGACCGCCCGCCCCCGCGAACGATCACACGTCAGGCACGGTCTGCGGCTGGAACGTCCGCACAACCGATCTCGGCGCGTTGCAGCCATGATTGCCGTCGGCGTCCTCTCGTTCAACCGACGCCTCCAATCCGGGATTCCATCCCGGTTCCGGCAGAACCGCCATCAGCTCCACGGAACGGGGTCCCGCGACGGCGGCGCGTGCGGTACACTCCGCACGGTCTTTCGTCGGCAGCGACCGGTCATATCCATGCGTGCGGGAGGATGGTTGGGATGCGCGTCCGAAGCGTCGGCTGCGGGCCACGGGGAGCGAGCCGGTGATGCAGCAGTACCTGTACCTGATTCCGCTGCTGCCCTTGCTGGCGTTCATCGTCAACATCCTGCTGGGGCGGTCCATCATCAAGGACAAGGCGGCGTGGATCGCGGCCCCCGCGGTGTTCGTCTCCTGGGTCCTGTCGCTGGCCGTCCTGCGGGAACTGTGGCAAACCGGAACCCCGATCTCCCAGCATGTGTTCCGCTGGATTCCGTCGGGAGACTTCAACGTCGACGTCAATCTCTATGCCGACCAGTTGACCGCGGTCATGCTGGTGGTGGTGACGACGGTCGGCTTCCTTGTCCACGTCTACTCGACCGGCTACATGAAGGGTGATGGCGGGTATTACCGCTTCTTCTCCTACCTGCCGCTCTTCGTTTTCAGCATGCTGATGCTGGTGCTGGCCGATAACTACCTCCTGATGTTCGTGTTCTGGGAGGGCGTCGGTCTCTGCTCATTCCTGCTGATCGGCTTCTGGTTCAAGCGGCGGGCGGCGGGTGACGCAGCGAAAAAGGCGTTCATCGTCAACCGGGTCGGCGACCTTGGTTTCGGCCTTGCGGTCATGTGGATCTTCTCGGTGTTCGGCACGCTGAACTTCCAGGAGGTCTTCTCACGGGTGCTCGAGGTTCCGATTCCGGTCTTGACCGGCATCGCGCTGCTGCTGTTCCTCGGCGCGTGCGGCAAGAGCGCCCAATTCCCCCTGCACGTCTGGCTTCCGGACGCGATGGAAGGCCCGACCCCGGTGTCGGCCCTCATCCATGCGGCGACGATGGTCACCGCCGGGATCTACATGGTCGCCCGCTCCCACGCCATCGTGCAGTCCTCCGAGACGGCGATGATCGTGATCGCGCTGATCGGCGCATTTACCGCCTTCATGGCTGCGACGATCGGCATGGTCCAGAACGACATCAAGCGCGTCGTCGCCTACTCGACCCTCTCGCAGCTCGGCTACATGGCGCTGGCGCTGGGCGTCGGAGCGTGGGTTCCGGCGATCTTCCACCTGATGACGCACGCGTTCTTCAAGGCGCTGCTCTTCCTCGGTTCGGGCTCAGTGATCCACGGGATGCACGAGGAGCAGAACATCCAGAAGATGGGCGGACTCAAGAAATACATGCCTATCACGACCTGGACCTTCCTGATCGCCGCGTTCGCCAACGCAGGCATCATCCCCTTCGCCGGGTTCTGGTCCAAGGATGAGATCATTCTGGGGTCCTTCATCACGACCCTGCAACCCCTTGGCAAGGTGCTGACCGTCGTCGCCATCGTGACCGCCTTCATCTCGGCGCTCTACATGTTCCGGCTGGTCTTCCTGACCTTCTTCGGCAAGGAGCGCTTCGATTCCCACGAGATTCACCCGCACGAGTCTCCGCTCTCCATGACGCTGCCGCTGCTGATTCTCGCGGTTCCGTCCCTGCTGATCGGGTTCGTCGGCTTCCCGCCCGAGGCCGGGCCGTTCCACAAGTTCCTCGAGCCGGTCTTTGCCAGTGGCGAGGGAGAGGGACACGGCGGCGAGGAGGTCGCTTCCCTGTACGCGGTTGACGCGCCCAAGGCGCTGAAGGCCGAGGAGGGGGCCACGACGGAGGGCCACGAGGCCATCCCGGGCGTCGCGGTTTCGCTCGTCCACCCGACCCCGACACAGAAGTACGGTATTGCCATCGCTTCGACCATCGCCGCTCTTGCGGGACTGATCGTGGCCTGGTTGACCTACATCAAGGGAGCGATCGATCCGGT
>CAIPGK010000713.1 GCA_903864575.1 uncultured Chloroflexota bacterium | reverse complement strand
TCCGGATCGGCCTCCACAAGGGCGGCACGAATCCGGTCAGTCATGGCGATCGCATTTTGCACGTCGAGCCAGACGTGCGGGTCCTTTTCCTCATCGTCGGCATGGTCGTGGCCATGTCCCTCGCCCGCGATGAGGTCGAGTCCGTCGGTGAGCGTCACGACCGGGAACTGCCCGTCGGCGCCCTCGGCCAGCTGAGCCAGCCAGGGCTCAAAACCAAGTCCGATGGCGAAGACCAACCCGGCCTCGGAAAGAGCGATGGCGTTGGCCGGGGTCGCCTCGAACGTGTGGGCATCCATCCCGACGTCCACGACCGTCTGCAGGTCGATCGCATCGCCGCCGACAGCCCGGATGAGGTCCCCCAGCACCGAGAAGGTGGCCACCACCGGTAGGGGGTCGCCCGCCACCGGTGTCTGGGCGATTGCGTTGCTCACGCTTCGCACAGAGGCCGCAGAAATCACCGTCAGTGCAATTGCCGCGCGGCGCGACATCATGGCTTGATCGCGCATCGGCCGGATTCTGGTCTGCATGTCACTCCTGGTCCTTGCTGTCACCATGCGCGCGGCAGGCGCCACGCGTCTGTTCCGATTTCCAGGTAGATAGCCGCGCTAGTCCACCTCGTGCGCCTGTCCGCCAAGCAGTCCCTCTCCGCGGGCGTAGGTGCCCTCGCAGGCATTGTCCGCGGGCGGAGAGCGAAACGTCGCGGCCAGATCGAGCCGCCAGATTTCCTGAACCAGCCGGAATCCGGACCGGGCGTAGAAGGACTGAGCGGCAGCGTTCGCAGCGGTCACGTGCAATTGAAGCCGGTCATAGCCGTGGGTTGTCGCCCAGGAGGCGGCTTCGGCTGCCAGAGCTTGGCCCACGCCGAGCCCACGGTATTCAGGTTCAACGTACAGCGCAAGCACCTCGGCCCAATGTCGATCGAGGTAGAGCGGTGAATCGGCGTGGCCTGCCACTATCAGCATGCCAGCCGGATCCCCGTCCCAGTCCGCCAACCAGGTAACGCCATTGCCCTCACGCCGCTCTCGGGAGAGATGGGCATCCAGCACCGCCTCCCAGCCCTCCGCCAAGGCGAACCGGTGGTCCAGGGACGCGTTGAATCCATGCAAGCGTCCGAACATCCGCCTCACTTCAGCATCGCTGGCAGGGTCGGCCGCGCGAATCGTAAGCCCAACGGCCACCTTTCCCGTCGTCATGTTGCTACCCTCAGTGTCGCAAGTCGTCCCTCCCCATCTCCAATCGCGATGCGGAAACCGTCGGCTGTCCAGGTCAACCCTGTAACCTCGCCTCTCGAGGCCCAACGAGCGACCGGTTTGACGGACACTCGCGGCCGCCAGAAGAGCACCGCGCCGTCGCGGCCGCCGCTGGCGAGCAGCTCGCTGCCAGGTTGCCACGCCACGGCTGAAACGAGGTCTTCATGTCCCTCTAGCATCAGAGGCCGCGTTCCCTGCGGGCCCTTGCCTGAGCAATCCCAAATGACAAGCTCCGCGCCTCCCCCGGTGGCGAGAAATCGCGAGCTGGAGTCCCAGGCAAGCTCCCGAACCTTGACCTCATAGCCCGACATTTGCAGGTCTCGGCCGGTGCTCACGATCCAGAAATGAACGGTGGCGTCCTGGTCGCCAGTGGCAAGGTAGCGACCATCTGGCGACCACGCCAAAGCCAGCACGGAGCCAGTCCAGTCAAACACTCGCGGAGCAGGCCGGTCGATTTCCCAGAGCCTCACGCCGCCGTAGGCCGCCGCGGCGACCGACTTGCGGCGAGGATGCCAAGCCACCGCCGACACAGTGCTGGGATGGCCGGCCTCCTGCCGCCGCAATGCACCGTCACTTCGAAACACGGAGACCATACGGTCGGCGGCGACCGCAAGCAGCGGGGCGACCGGCGACCACGCCACGTGCGAAGCCCATCGCCCTCCGGTCTCGCGCTCCCATGCGGGTCGGCCGCCCGAATCGACGACCTCGATTCGTCCATCCTGGCCGCAGGTCGCGAGCATTCGCCCGTCACCAGACCAGGCAAGCGAGGTGGCGCCCAATCCATGCGAGGACAACGAGGCGGCTTTTCGGCCATCCTCGTCGAAGATTGCGCCAAACCCCGAAACCCCGGCTGCCGCCAATCGTTGGGCACCCCAACCTAGCGAAATCACGCTGTCATCGATCGCGGACTCCCACTCCAGGGCGGCGGAAACGGTGTGTCGGGGCGCAGTCAGACGAGGCATGACGAGAATCCCGCGTCAAGCTCGGCGCGGTCGAGGTTCCGGCCGATGAAGACCATTTTCGAGGTACGGGGAGCATCGCCCCAGGGCGCGTCGGGCCGTCCCTCCACAAGCATGTGCACCCCCTGGAACACGAAGCGTTGGTCGTGCCCATCGAAGCTGAGGACCCCCTTGGTTCGAAAAAGGTCGGGGCCCTGCCGAAGCAGCAGGTCTTGCATCCAGGCATTGAATCGGTCGAGGTCTATCGCCCGGTCACTGCTCAATCCGACCGATGACACCGACGCATCGTGCTCGTGGGCAGCCTTGAAGACTACGTCCGAGACGGGCGAGCAACATCCCTCACCATTGCAGAGAGCCGCGCCGAACTCCTCCGGCCGGTGTTCCGTCAGCAATGCCCAGGCGCCCTCTTCAACATCCGCAACGAAGATGCTGGGATCCTGGGACAGTTCGAGCCTGGCTGCGGATCCTGTGGGCAGAATCGAACCAGAAACCAGTGCCTCCCCGGCAGCCCGAGCGGCCGAGAACATCGCGGACACCTCCGCAAGCAGCGGTTTCAAATCGTCGAAGGTCGGTTGCGGAAGCGGCAAAAGAGCCACGATCATGGAATGATCCGGACCGGAGGGAATCACGAGTTCGATCCGCCCCCGCGGCTGTTGGTAGAGTCCCGCCCATTCAAACGGGTATTCCGGCGCGAGAAACTCCGGATCCACTTCGAGCGCGCGCTGGAGGCTGAATCCCTCGATGCCGAGAACGTGGTTCAAGTTGATTTGCGCCAGCGTCGTGCGGTGTATTGGAGCGGTGGCGTTCATCGCTCGC
>CAIPGK010000712.1 GCA_903864575.1 uncultured Chloroflexota bacterium | reverse complement strand
TGATCGACCGGGACCGGCTCTCGGTGACGCTCTATTGCGACGACCCGCTCCGCAAGCAACTCGCCGAGTTGATGGGGATCCAGACCCAGCGGATTCCCCCTGGCTGGCTGGCGGCGGCGCGGCCTGCCGCAACTCGCCCGGCCCAGCCGCAGCAGGCAGCTCCTGCTCGTCCCGCTGCCAGCCCGGTCATGCCGCAGCCTGCGCCACCCGTGCAACGGCCTCCGCTGCCGTCGCCGCTGTCCCCGTCGGCGCTCCCGCGGCCGGATTGGGCCTCGCCGCTGCCCACGACCGCCGATCGTGGAACGGGGTGGCCTGTCGTGGCTCCCACACAGGCGGCGCCCTTGTCCCCGGAGCCCGATGCCGTGGAGCCGACGTTCGACCAGATCGTCGACCGCAAGCATCGCGGCGGAGGGTTTCCCCGCTGGCTGGGGTTCACGCTCGGGGCGCTGGTCCTGCTGGCGCTCGGAGCGCTTGCGCTTGCGCTGCTGCTCCCCCAGGCGAGCGTGAGGCTGACCCTCCAGCACCAACCCGTGAGCGGGGCGATCCCGTTCGACGTGACCGCGACCGGATCCCCGCTCGACACTGGCGCCTCCATCGCGCTTGCCGCGGCGCCGCTCGAAACCGAGCTTTCCTTCGAGACGACCATCCCCGTTACCGGAAGGCAGCTTCTTCCGGATGGCGTGGCGTCCGGTTCGGTCGATTTCGCCAATCCCGGCCTGGAAGCCGTGACGGTTCCCGCCGGAACCGAGCTCGATGGCGGCGAAATGGCGTTCAACCTCGACGCCGATATGACCGTCCCGGCGATGGACCCGGCGACCGGAGCCTCCGGGATCGCTAGCGGCAAGGTTACGGCTACCGCCGGGGGCAGCGCGGGCAATGTCCTCACGGGAGAAATCGGCGGCAGATTGCCGAGCGGCGTGTACTACAGCAACCGGGCGGCCGCGCTGTCGGGCGGGTCGGATATCGAGATCGAGGTGGTCTCCGCCGAGGACGTGGCCGGGTTGAAGGCCCAGGCGGAGGCGGCGCTCGCCCCGAATGCCGGAGCGTTCACCAACCTGCCGGATGGCGTGCGGCTGCTCCCGCAGTCGGTCCGGTCACTTGCGGAGACGATGACGTTCACCGCGCGCGAGGGAGAAACGACCGACTCCCTCGGCGTGACAGCCACCCGGCAGATTCGGGGGCTCGGCTATGACCAGGCAGCGGTGGAACGGGAACTCGCGGCAGGCGCGGCAGAGGCGCTCGCGCCGATGGCCCCGGCTGGCTTCATGGTGCAGCCGGCGTCGGTCGAGGTCACTGCGGTGACTCCGGTCTCGGAGACGGCGGATGGCGCGCGCTTCACCGCCGAAATCACGGCTGACGCGGTGGCCGCGTTCACCGAGGCCGACGCGCGGGCATTGGCGGAGCGGCTAACCGGGGCCGATGCTGTCGCGGCGGAGGCGATCCTGACATCCACCCCGGGCGTTGCTGGATTCGACATCGAGTATCGCGCCGAATGGCTGCCGGAGTGGTTGCCGAAGCGGATGCCGAGCGATCCGGGCCGGATCGAGATCGAATTGGCGTCGTGAGCCGGGGGAGCCGATCGCTTGGGCTCGACGTCGGCGAGCGGCGAATCGGGGTAGCGATTTCCGACGAACTGGGCTCGATCGCCAGCCCACTGGAGATGATTTCGCGGGAGGCCGGCGATCTGGACGCGATTGCCCGGATGGTCGCGGCGCAGAACATCGGAGCGGTGGTGGTCGGGCTGCCGACCGGAATGTCGGGCCGGGAGGGGCCGCAGGCGGCGGTCACCCGCGCGTTCGCGGACCAGTTGGCCGCTGTGCTCGGGCCGGATGTTCCCGTGCGCTTCTGGGATGAACGGCTGACCTCTGCGATCGCCGACCGAACGATGCGCGAGCGGGGCACGAAGAAGGACGAACGCAGGCAGCAGCGGGACGCGATCGCGGCTGCCGTCATCCTGCAGGGGTGGCTGGACAGCCAGCGGTCCCGCCGGGGGCGCTGACGGGGTGACGAACCGGTGAAAATCCGCGCCCGAATGCTGCAGCGCGATATACTCGCCCCGGTGAACGGTCGCGGCGATTCCCGGCCGGATTCGACAGGAACGATGCGACGCGCCGCCACATGTTGCGCGATGGGACGGAACGCATGAAGAAGTTGATCGTCGCCGTCATCCAGAACGAGGTCGCCGATGCGGTGGTTGACGCGCTGCTGGAGGCGGAGTTTCGCGCCACCCGGCTCGCGAGCACCGGCGGGTTCCTGCGCCGCGGCAACACGACCCTGCTGATCGGGGCGGACGAGGATCAGGTCGATCAGGTGCTCGATCTCGTGCGCCAGAACGCCCGCTCCGGCATCGCTCCGGGCGAGGGTGGCGACGCCGCGATGGCTGCCGCCGCGACCGTTTTCGTGCTCGATCTCGAGGAGTACCAGCGGTTGTAGGTTCCTCACCCCGCTGGCCGTACTCTCGAAGGCTTGCGAAGGTGGAGAAGATCCTTTCCTCCGCGGAATGAAGCGATCCGCCGCAGCTGCCGCTCAGGCATTGAGAGAGATGCGCTGCGGAGCCGAGGGGATGCCGAGCGGCCAACGCGCCACCTGGCATCTGATCACGATGCTGCCGGGCTTTCGAAGAGCGGTTCGGCGGATCACCGGGCGTCGGTGACGCGCGGGCAGGCTGAGGTGCGGGGCTATCGCGCCGGGTCGAGGGGAACCGCTGCGATCTGCGACGGGTTTCCCTCCGCGCCGACGTACAGGATCGAGCCGTCGGCGCTGTAGGCGATGGCCTCGGTCTGCCCAATGGTGGGACGGGAGAGGCGGCGCGGTTCATGCTGCAGCGCGTCGGCGAGGGTTTCGCCGGGGAGAAGGTCCCATTCCTGGATGGCGCTGTAGGTAAGCAGGGCGGCGTGCAGGCCGTCGGGCGACACCGCGCCGCCCGTGATCTGACCAAAAGGACCGATGCCTGCGCCGTTGATGGCCGCGATCCGTTCCAACGTCGGGAATTCGCCCCAGACAACGCGGTAGACCCCCGCAGCGCCCCATTGCCGCTTGGTGACGATCAGCGTCTCCCAGGTGTCGGGGTGGACGAGCATCGCCTCCGCATCGCGGGGTCCATCGGGATAGAGGAGGTCCATGCGGGTAGCCGGAACTGGTTCGCCGGCCGTGTCGATGGTCGGCTCCGCGACGAGATAGAGGCTGATGGCGGGGCGGTCCCCGCCGTTGTCGCCGATGTCGCCGATCAACAGACTTCGGCCCGATTCACCGGCGTGCGCGACAGCGAGGTCCTCCCAGTCGATATTCTCCCCGCCTGCGATGGGCCATTCGCCGAGCGCCGAAGCGTCGAACCCGGTCGCCCGGATCAGCGCCGGGTTGCCGGAGTCCTCGATCGTCCAGAGGAAGGCGCCATCGGCCGAGGTGACCGCGCCGGAAAGCTCCTGCAGGGCAGGGGCCTGCTCGCCGGTTGTGGCTTCGGCTCGGGCGAGCCGGGAGACCGGGACCGCCGCAGCGACGAGCACCGCGAGACAAGCCACCGCAAGCCGCATGGTGACACCCTGCCGGCGTGTGTCGCAGCCGGGACGATGATGCCACCGCTGAACCGGAGAGCAAACGGCGCGAGGGCCGGTCAGGTTCGTCATGAGGAGCAGTGTGCATGACGGAGCACTAACGCAACAATCTTCCCCGGACACGCTGGAACGGCGCCTGAAGATTCCTGCTCGCACCCGGCGGCGGGCATTGGCGAGAAATCGCGGTGGACGGTGGATTCCGGGTTGCCGGTCAGACGGGGGGCCAGGTCAGCATCCACCCGCCGTCGACGTAATGCGTGCCGCCGGTGCAATAGCTTGCGGCGTCGCTGGCGAGGAAGAGCGTCATGGCCGCGATGTCTTGCGGAAGTCCGACACGACGGAGGGGAATCTGCGCCTCCGCGTCTGCGAGGAAGACTGGATCGACCAGTGCGCGGGCGTTCATCGGGGTCAGGATCATGCCGGGAGCGACGATGTTGACGGTGATGCCATGCTCCGCGACCTCGAGGGCGAGGGAGCGGGTGAAGTTGCGGAGGCCGCCCTTGCTGGTCTGGTAGGTTCCGGAGTCGATCGTGTTGCAGGCTTCCTCATGGACGGACGTGATGTTCACGATCCTGCCCGCGATTCCAGCGGCGATCATGCGGCGCGCGGCTTCGGTCGCGCACATGAAAGGGCCGTCGAGATTCGCGGCGAGGAGCGCGCGCCACTCCTGCGGCGAGACCTCGACCAGGCGTTTCTCCGGCCCCGCCTGCCCCGCGTTGTTGATCAGCGTGGTGACAGGACCGAATTCGGCCTCGAGTGCGTCGAACATCCCGGGAATGACGGCGGGGTCGCCCACGTCGCCCGGGAGCAGGATCGCGCGTCCGCCGGAGGATTGGATGGCGGCAACGGTTTCCTCCGCTCCGCGCAGGTCGGTCCGGTAGTTGACGCCGACGGACGCGCCTGCCCGCCCGAACGCTTCGGCGATGCCCTTGCCGATGCCCTTGCTCGCTCCGGTGACGAGCACCACGGCGCCGGAAAAATCGAAGACAACGTTCATGTTCGCTCCTCCGCGCGACGGCACGCGCCGTCCCGTGCGGGGCATCGTACCCGCTTGCGGCGCGGGAGATCAGTGCCCGGCGGGCACCTGGCGGCTGCGGGGGTTCCTGATCATGAACGCGGCGATCAGGCCAAGCAGGCAGGCCACCGCAGCCGCGAGGAAGGTGTCGTGGATGCTGGCCACGAACGCCTCCTGCGCTGCGCCGAACACCTGCGGCAAGTGGCTCATCTGGTCGGGCTGGAGGGCGCCGAGGCTGCCGGGAATCTCGGAGAAGCGGCTGTCGCGGACGAGCGCGGCCATGGCGTCGACGGTGTTCGGGGCGAGTCCGTCGACGTTCGCCATGGCATCACTGGCGTGAACGCCGAGCCGGGTCTGGAGGACCGAGCCGAGAATGGCGATGCCGAGCACCTGCCCGATGTTGCGGTTGGTGTTGAGGATGCCGGAGGCGGACCCCGCGATCCGCGGCGGGACCTGCGCCATGGTGGCGGCGGTCATCGGAGCGAACGTCATGCCCATCGCCGCGCCGAGGAGGAGGAGGGCGGGCAGGAGAACCTTCCAGTCTGTCGTGGGGGTGATGCGGCCCGAGAGGAAGAGAATGCCGGCGGTCATCAGCGCGAGCCCGGTGATGAGAATCCAGCGCGCGCCGAGTCGGTCGCTGAGTTTGCCGGAGGCGGGGGCAGCAAACATCATGATCAGCGACATGGGGGTCATGGTGAGGCCCGCGGCGATCGGGGAGAGGCCGAGCGCGCCCCTGCAGGAAGAGGGTCATCGGGAAAAAGATGCCGAGCATCCCGAACGACACCAGCAGACCGATAACGTTGCCCGCGGAGAAGTTCCGGATGTCGAAGAGCTCCAGTTTCATCATCGGGTCAGCCGCGCGCTTTTCCCACGCGACGAAGGCGGTCAACAGCAGGATGCTGAGGACGATCAGGCCGAGAATGAGCGGGTCGGTCCAGCCACGGTGGTTTCCCTCGATGGCGGCATAGACAAAGGCGAAGATGCCCGCGCCTGAGAGCAGCACGCCGCCCCAGTCGATCTTGCGCGAGGCGAGAGGATCGACCGATTCCGGCACGATGGCGACGGTCGCAATGATGGCGGCGATGCCGATGGGAATATTGATCAGGAAGATCCACTGCCAGGCGAAGTTGCTGACGATGATGCCGCCGATGATGGGGCCGAGAATGGCGCCGAGCGAGACGACCGATCCCCACGCGCCCATTGCCGCGCCGCGCTGTTCGGGCGGAAAGACGACGGTGATCAACGAGAGGGTCTGCGGCATCATCAGTGCGCCACCCACGCCCTGGAGCACGCGGCTCACGATCAGGGCGGTCGAGGCGGAGATCCCGAGCAGATGGCCAATGGCAGTGGACAGTCCGCACAGGACCGAGGCGCCGATGAAGATCGCCATGCCGAAGATGAACATCTTCTTGCGGCCGAAGACATCGCCGAGTCGGCCGAAGGAGAGAAGCAGCACGGCGTAGGCAAGGATGTAGCTGTCGAGGATCCACTGAATCTGGGGCAGTGACGCGTCGAGGTCCTGCTTGATGACCTGCTGGGCGACGTTGACGATGGTGGTGTCCAGCAGGAGCATGAAAACCGCTCCGCAGAGGACGAGCAGCACGAGCCACGGGTTTCGGGTCGACGGTACGGACCGGGGGATGGCCTGGGCGTTCGCGGTCAATGAAAAGTCCCTTCTGATGGCTTCCCAGACTCCCCGGGGAGACGGGCGCGACACCCAACTCCAAGACGATACCACGCGGCCTGATTCGCACGGCGTTCCTTCCGACATTTCTGGCGGGAGACCCGCGATCGTTCAGGCTGACGAACGCAGGGAAATTGGCGGCGAATGGTGAATCCGGCCTCGTGTTTCCGCGCCGATCGGCGTACCATCCACGGTCAACAATGGTGCGACGACGTTCCAGCGGCGCGTGACTGGCGCGGTTCCGTGTCACGGCGCAACGGGCGGAGAGGATGCATGAGGTCGGGAACACAGAGCGCCGTGGTTGTGGCCGCATTGCTGGTGGCAGGCGCCGTGCTGTCGATGGCGTCGGTCCAGCCTACCCGTGCGGGATCGGGGACCGGTTCCCGGCAGGGTACCGTGATCGCAGCAGGCGACATTGCCGATTGCTCCCAGAATGGCGGCAGGAACCGGTCGGAGCGGGTGGCGGCAACTGCGGCAGCGGTCGCGGGCATCCTGCGGAAACGACCGGATGCCGTGGTCGCCGCGCTTGGCGACAACGCGTACAGGAGCGGGACCCTCGAGGAGTACGAAACCTGCTTCGACAGATTCTGGGGGTCGTTCAAGCACGCGATCCGGCCGGCCCCCGGAAATCATGAATATGACTACGCTGCGCCCAACGATGCCAGGGGGTATTTCACGTACTTCGGCGCAGCCGCCGGCGAGCCCGGTAAGGGGTGGTACTCCTACGACATCGGCGCATGGCACGTCATCGTGCTCAACACCAACGGGCGAGCCCGAGGTGGAACTGATTGCCGGTGGGTGGCCTGCGGGAGAGATTCCGAGCAAATGGCCTGGCTGAATGCCGATCTGGCCGCCCATGCGGACGTGGCTTGCACGCTGGCCTACTTCCATCACCCGCGGTTCAGTTCGGGAAATCACGGGGACCAGAAGCAGGTGGATCCGATCTGGCGCGCGCTCGCAGGCAATGGCGTCGATGTCGTGCTGAACGGGCACGACCATCACTACGAGCGGTGGCAGCCGCGCGACGTGAATGGGAAGATCGATCCCGCTGGCACGCGCGAGTTTCTCGTGGGCACGGGCGGCGGGTCCCTCTACCGGGTGACGAGCACCGGCCGCAGCGAGGAACTCAAGGAGGATGTCTGGGGCGTTCTCCGGCTGACCCTCCTCGGCAGTGGATATGACTGGGTGTTTACGGCGACCCCGAACAGCCCGGCTGGGCCATACATGGACGCGGGCGCCGGCGAGTGCCATTGAGGCCCCGGCGAGCGAGTTGGCCAGGCGACGGGGGCGGGCGATCTGTGCCCGCCCCTGCAGCGCGTCGAGAGATTGCTCCCGGTTCAGTGTGGAAGCATGCCTTCCTCGTGGAACAGCTCGGCATTGAGAATGCTCGCGCCCGCCGCTCCACGGATCGTGTTGTGGCCGAGGGCGACGAATTTGTACCCGAGGAGCGGACAGGGCCGCAGCCTCCCGACGATGGTGGCCATGCCGCGCTCGGTGTCGCGGTCGAGCACCGGTTGCGGCCGGTTGTTTTCGGAGCGAACGACGATCGGGCGCTCCGGGGCGCTCGGGAGTTCGAGTTCCTGCGGGCGGCCGCGGAAATCGGCGAGCACCTGGGCGACCTCGGCGATCTCCGGAGATGAGCCGAGGCGGACGCTGGCGCACTCGGTGTGACCGTCACGCACATTCACCCGGTTGCAGGCGGCAGACATCACGATGTTCGCGGGCTGGAAGCCATCGGGCGTGAGGTGACCGAGCATCTTGAGCGATTCCTCGCTCAGCTTCTCCTCCTCGGTGGAAATGAACGGAATGACATTGTCGATCATGTCCAGCGACGGGACACCGGGGTAGCCAGCCCCGGAGACGGCCTGCAGGGTGGTCACGGAGACGGCCTCCAGTCCGAAGGCATCCTGCAGCGGTTTGAGCGCGAGCACGAGGTGCATGGCCGAGCAGTTGGAGTTG
>CAIPGK010000711.1 GCA_903864575.1 uncultured Chloroflexota bacterium | reverse complement strand
GTTCATCGCGCGTTCAGGCTGGGGCCTCGTCGCCGATGCCAAGCCCGTCACAGCTGCCGCAACTCGCGACGAAATAGCCCTGCTTCTTCACCCACGACACCAGTTCGTCCCGGTCGTGGGAACAGGCCTTGGGGCGAAGAATCGTGTGGGTCTGGTCCTCGCCCGCATTGTCGATATGCTTGCATGAGGGTGTGTGAATCCGGGCGCAATCCTTCCGCCCGGTTCCCAGATTCGCCACGAATCCGGTGTCGTTCGACGCAATCCAGCGGATGTACTCGGCATCTTCGTTCCGAAAGTAGATCAACCGGTGCCTCCTCTCGACGATCCCCCATCGGACAGGAAACGCCAAAAGGTTCGCCCCTGTTCCCGCGGTGGGAACAGGGGCGAACCCTGAAAAACCGATCCGGATCTGCTCCTACGCCGTCTCTGCGTAGGGGATCTCGTCATCGTTGACCGTCATCAGCAGCGGGCGGCTGCGGTTGTTGATGACGTTCGCGTCGACCACGCACTTGCGGACGTTCTCGAGCGAGGGGATCTCGTACATCACCTCGAGCAACACTTCCTCGATGGTTGTGCGGAGCCCGCGCGCGCCGGTCTTGCGCTCGACGGCCTGCCGGGCAGTTGCGACAAGCGCGTCGTCCGTGAACGCGAGTTCGACGTCGTCAAGCGCGAAAAACTTCTGGTACTGCTTCACCACCGCGTTCTTCGGCTCGGTGAGAATCTGCATCAGGTCCGATTCCGTCAGTTCGTCCAGCGCCACCGTCACCGGCAGGCGACCGACGAACTCGGGAATCAGGCCATACTTCAGCAAGTCGTCATGCGTGACATGCTGAAGAATGTTGCGGTCCGGCGCCTTCGCGCCATCCCCGCCGCCGAAGCCGATGGGGGCCTGCTTGCCGATCCGCTTGGCGACGATCTGCTCCAGCCCCTCGAAGGCCCCGCCGCAGATGAAGAGGATGTTCTTGGTGTCGATCTGGATGTATTCCTGGTGCGGGTGCTTGCGGCCGCTCTGGGGCGGCACGTTCGCGACCGTACCCTCGATGATCTTGAGCAGCGCCTGCTGCACGCCCTCGCCGGAGACATCCCGGGTGATGCTCGGGTTGTCCGACTTGCGGGCAATCTTGTCAATCTCGTCGATGTAGATGATCCCGGTCTGGGCGCGAGCCACATCGCCAGCCGACTGGATCAGCCGCAGCAGGATGTTCTCGACGTCCTCGCCGACGTAGCCCGCCTCGGTCAGCGCCGTGGCGTCCGCGATGCTGAACGGGACGTCGAGGAGCTTGGCCAGCGTCTGCGCGAGCAGCGTCTTTCCGCAGCCAGTCGGGCCGACAAGCAGAATGTTGCTCTTCAGGAGCTCCACCTCATCTTCGGCTTCGAGCCCGGCGTTGATCCGCTTGTAGTGGTTGTAGACCGCGACCGAAAGAATCTTCTTCGCCCGGTCCTGCCCGACCACATACTGGTTCAACTGCTCGTACAGCTTCCGCGGCGTCGGGATCCGGGTGAAACCCGGCTCCGGGCGCGGCGTGGGCGTTTCCTCTTCCTCGATGATTTCGCGGCAAAGCTGCACGCACTCATCGCAAATGTAGACCTGATTCGGTCCGGCGATCAGGCGCCGAACCTCCTCCTGGCCCTTGTTGCAGAAAGAACATCGGTAGTGCACCCGCCCACCTCGCGTCGTGTTCATGCCGCCGCGCCCTCCAGTTGCCGGATATCCGTGACCCGGCTGGCGCTCGTTCGACCCGTTGGCCGGGAACTACTTGTCACCGCCAGCAGGCGCGTCACCGGTCGCGACCGCCGCCGCTCGCGACTCGGGCTCCAGCACCTCGTCGATAATGCCGTAGTCCTTCGCGTCCTGCGCGGTCATGTAGTAGTCACGTTCGGTGTCGTGCTTGACCTTGGCGAACTCCTGGCCGGTGTGGGCGGCGAGGATCTCGGTCAGCTTGGTGGTCAGGCTCAGGGTCTCCCGCGCCACGACCTCGATGTCCGGAACCGCGCCGCGGAAGCCGGCGGAGCCCTGGTGAATCATCACGCGGGCATTCGGGAGCGCGAACCGCTTGCCCTTCGCGCCGCCCGCCAGCAGAACGGCCGCCATGCTGGCGCCCATGCCCATGCAGAAAGTGGCGACATCCGGCTTGATCATCTGCATGGTGTCGTAGATCGCG
>CAIPGK010000710.1 GCA_903864575.1 uncultured Chloroflexota bacterium | reverse complement strand
GCGGCCTGTGGACTGTTCGGTCAGATGGTTGCTCTAACGGACAAGCCCCGGGAGCGCGAAGCGCGAGGTAAGATCGCGGACGTCGTCTCGAACGCGATTGCGGGATACCTCATCCTCCGGCGCGTTCAGCACTTCGACAATCAGCCGGGCAATCTTGCGAGCCTCAGCCTCGCCCATCCCCCGGCTGGTGATGGCCGGGGTGCCCAGCCGGATTCCGCTCCCCTGCGCGGGTGGCCGGGTATCGCCAGGAATCGTGTTCTTGTTGCAGGTGATGCCAACGGCATCGAGGAGATGCTCCGCCTGCTTGCCGCTCAGGCCGATGGACCCGACATCGACCATCATCAGGTGATTGTCGGTGCCATTCGAGACGATGCGGACGCCAGCTCCCATCAATTCGTCAGCCATCGCCCTCGCGTTGGCGATCACCTGCGCCCCGTAGGCCCTGAACTCGGGTTGCAGCGCCTCCCCGAATGCGACCGCCTTCCCGGCGATCACATGCATGAGCGGACCGCCCTGCAGCCCGGGGAAGATGGAGCGGTCGATCGCTTTCGCCTGTTCCTCGTCACACATGATCATACCGCCGCGCGGGCCGCGCAGGGTCTTGTGTGTCGTGGTGGTTGTGACGTGCGCGTGCCCGATTGGAGACGGATGCAACCCGGCCGCGACCAGCCCTGCCGGGTGGGCGATGTCGGCCATGAGGAGGGCTCCCACCTCGTCCGCGATTTGCCGGAAGCGCGCGAAGTCGATGAAGCGGCTGTACGCGCTTGCGCCAGCGATAATCAACTTCGGTCGCACTTCCTTCGCACGGGCGAGAATGTGGTCGTAATCGAGCAACCCGGTCTCGAGGTTGACGCCGTAGAAATGCGGCTCGAAGAGTTTGCCGGAGAAGTTGACGTTGTGGCCATGGGTCAGGTGGCCGCCTTCGGCCAGGCTCAGACCGAGCGTGCGGTCGCCGGGATTGAGCAGGGAAAGCATGACGGCGAGGTTCGCGTTCGCACCGGAGTGCGGCTGAACGTTGGCATGACCGACGCCGAACAATTCCTTGGCCCGCTCGATCGCGAGCGTTTCGACCTCGTCCACAAACTCGCAGCCGCCGTAATAGCGCTTTCCCGGGTACCCTTCGGCGTACTTGTTGGTCAGCACGCTGCCAACAGCTTCGAGCACACCAGCGCTGACGAAGTTTTCCGAGGCAATCAATTCGATGCCGTCACGCTGGCGAACTTCCTCGCGAGGATGGATTCGGCCACCGCGCGGTCCGAAATCATGGACGGTCGGGCTGTCAGCATGGCGGCGCTCCTTGGGGGATTCCGGGGGCTCGACGGCACGCCCGGACGGCTGATCCTGATGGCCCGTAGGCGCGCCGAGTGTACCATGCAGTCAGGGAGACGCTGCCTGAGAAATGGGAGACGGGAACACCATGCGTGTGTTGGTTACGGGTGGCGCAGGATACATCGGAAGCGTGGCAGCAACCGCGCTTGTCGAGCGTGGCGACGAGGTTCTGGTCATCGACAGCCTGTGGCGCGGCCACCGGGCCGCGGCGCCAGATGGGGCCAGGTTCGAGCGAATCGACATTCGACACCGGGCCCACGTCGAGGATGCGTTCGTCCGCTTCCGGCCGGACGCGGTGCTGCACTTCGCAGCAGCCACGTTGGTCCCGGAATCCGTCCGCGAGCCGATGCTCTACTTCGAAACGAACATCAGCGGCTCGCTGAATGTCATCCAGTCAATGCTCGAAACCGGAACAGAGCGCATCGTCTTTTCTTCCACTGCAGCGGTTTACGGCGCGCCTGAGCGGTTGCCAATCGTAGAGGCGGATGCGGGCCGCCCGATCAATCCTTATGGGGAATCGAAGTATGCGGTTGAACGCATGCTGGCGGCTACGAGCGAGGCGCATGGGCTCGCGTGGGCTGCCCTTCGCTACTTCAACGTGGCTGGAGCGACGGCCACGCTTGGCGAGGATCACGATCCTGAAACCCACGTCATTCCGGTCGCATTGCAGGTCGCCCGCGGGGAGCGGAGGGCGTTCGGAATCTATGGCGACGACTTTCCGACACCGGACGGCACAGCCATCAGGGACTACGTGCACGTCGTCGACCTGGTCGACGCCCACCTTCGCGCGCTCGACCGGCTGGACGATGCGTTGGGTCCGATCAACCTGGGCACGCGCGACGGTATTTCGGTGCGACAGATCGTCGCCGCGGTCGAGCGCGTCACGGGAAGCCCGCTTCCGGTGTCGGTGGAGTCACGCCGATCGGGCGACCCTCCGGCGCTGGTCGCCGACAGTTCCCGCGCACGAGATCTCCTTGACTGGGAGCCGCGCCACTCGACCGTCGATGAGATGGTTTCAAGCGCCTGGGCCTGGATGACCCGGCATCCACGCGGATACGACGACCGCTGACGACCGTCGTGGGTCCGCACTCAGGCAGCGATGTGTTCGCCGAACTTCCGCTCCGTTCCCGTCATCAGCCGGGATATGTTGCCCCGATGCTGCCAGACGATGATCGCACTGATCATGGCCACTGCAATCGCGGTCGACCACGGCGTGCGCCCCGCGACGGCAAGGATCACCGTGCCGATCGTCGCCAGCCCGGCGCCGACCAGCGAGCCAAGGGACACGTAGCGCGTCGCCCACACCACCACCGCAAGGACCGGCAGCACCAGTGCAACCAGGGGGCAGAGTGCGATCGCCGCGCCAGCGCCAGTGGCAACTCCCTTGCCGCCTTTGAAACCGATATATGGCGACCAGCAGTGTCCCGCCACGGCGGCGATGCCTGCGGCTGCCTGCCACCAATGGCCAAACCCGAGCCATCCCGCCGCCAGCACGACGAAGGCTCCCTTCAGGAAATCGAGCACGAGCACCGCGATGGATGCACCTCTGCCCATCGTTCGCAGGGCATTCGTCGCACCCGTGCCACCACTCCCGACGGCTCGCAGATCGATGCCGCCATGGAATCGCCCGATAAGGTAGCCCCACGGGATCGCGCCAATCAGATAGGCGGCTGCGACGAGCAGCATGCCCGCGATGGGGCCAGTCACGCTACCGCTCGTCCTCGCGTCCGCGGAAGCTCAACCTGATCGGCGTGCCGGTGAAGCTGAAGGCATCCCGCAGCTTGTTCTCGAGGTAGCGCTTGTAGGAAAAGTGCAGCTGAGCCGGATCGTTGCAGAAGAACACGAACGTCGGCGGGGCCACGTCAGCCTGCGTTGCGTAGTAGAACTTCAGCCATTTGCCAGGCTTGCTCGGCGGGGGGTGGGCGGCGACTGCATCGCGGAGCAGCGTGTTCAGGGCGGACGTCGGCACCCGCTTATCCCGCTCGGCCACCACCATGAGGGCGGTGTCGAGAACCTGATTCACGCGCTGGCCGAACTTGGCGGAGACGAAAACCATCGGCGCGTAGGGCACGAAATCAAGTTGCTCGCGCGCCCGCTCTCGATACTCGTCCATGGTCTTCGCGTCTTTTTCGATCAGGTCCCACTTGTTGATGACGATAACGATGCCCTTTTTCTGTTCTTCGACATAGCCTGCGATGTGCAGGTCCTGGGCAGTGAAATCCTCGGTGGCGTCGATAACGAGCAGCACCACGTCCGACCGGTCGATGGCGCGCATGGAGCGGATCACGCTGAACTGTTCGATCCCCTGCTCCACACGACCGCGCCGCCGGATGCCGGCGGTGTCAATCAAGGTGACCGGTTGCCCGGCCCAGGTGACCTGAGTGTCGATGCTGTCGCGGGTCGTCCCCGGCACATCGGAGACGATCGACCGCTCCTGCCCGAGCAGGGCGTTGAGCAGCCGACTCTTGCCGACGTTCGGCCTGCCGACGAGGGCGATCTTCGGACCTTCCAGTTCCTCCTCTTCCTCGGCCTCGGGGAGCGCCTCGACGATCTTGTCCAGCAGATCGCCGGTGCCGGTTCCGTGGTAGGAGGAGATGGCGATCGGGTCGCCAAGACCGAGCTCGTAGAACTCGAACACGCCGTCACGCCGCTCGGAACTTTCCGCCTTGTTCGCTGCGAGGATGGTTGGCTTGTGGGCGCGGCGAAGCATGTCCGCCACTTCGTGATCGCCGGCGGTGATGCCGTTCTTGGCGTCAACAATGAAGACGATGACATCCGCCTCGTCAACTGCGGCCTGCGCCTGATTTCGCGTGTTCCGGGCGATCTCCGTGAGCGACTCGGTTTCAATCTCGCGATCGTCCTGCAAACCGCCGGTGTCGATGATCGTGAACTCGATTCCACCCCAGTCGGTCGTGCCGTAGACGCGATCCCGCGTCGTTCCGGGCATGTCCTCGACAATGGCCCGGCGCTCTCCGACAAGGCGGTTGAAGAGCGTGGACTTGCCGACATTGGGGCGGCCGACTATGGCGACGATGGGCTTGGCCACGCTGGCTCCGGGCGTTCATGGGCGGCGCCGCAACCGGCGCGGCCAAGGCAGATAAGGACCCTCGCGACATGCCATCCAGCCGCACGATCGAGCGGCCCGCAGCATCAAGGGGAAACAATCATTGGATTATAGACGAACACGCCCCTTCACCGGACGATCCGCGCGCCGCGAACCATCCGGCACCGGCGAACCGATCAAGCCGCGAGCGAATCGACGAATCGGTCGAGACTCTCCCGGTCGTGCAGTTCCGTCGCGCACACGAGCATGCTGTTGGCCAGCGACGGATCGAACCGGCCCAGATCGAGGCCTCCGATAATTCCCCGCTCGAGCAGTTTCTCGTTGACTTCCGCGGCGGGAACCGGGCACCTGACGACGAACTCGTGGAAGAACGGAGCATCCAGCGCGATCGAATACCCCGGGAGCGCGGAGATGCGGTCCGCCAGGTAGTGCGCATTCTGGTAGCAGCGGTTGGCGACCTCGCGGAAGCCCTCGGGGCCGAGCGTCGCCATATGCACGGTCGCGGCGGTCGCCATCAGCCCCTGGTTGGTGCAGATGTTGCTCGTCGCCTTCTCTCGCCGAATATGCTGCTCACGCGTTTGCAACGTCAGCACGAATCCGCGCTTGCCCTCGCTGTCGGTGGTCATGCCGGCGATCCGCCCCGGCAACTGGCGAATGAACTGCTGGCGCGTTCCCAGCAGGCCGACATACGGCCCGCCGTAGCTCTGGGCGACTCCGAGGGCCTGCCCCTCGGCGGCGACCACATCCGCGCCGAGTTCACCCGGGGACTTCAGCAGCCCCAGCGGAATGGGGTAGGTTCCCACCACCAGCGCTCCCCCGACCCGATGCGCGGCGTCGGCCATTGCCTGGATGTCCTCGATTCCACCGAAGAAATTCGGGTACTGAACGACCAGACAGGCCAGATCATCGGACAAGGCAGCGCGAACGTCGTCCACGGTCGTGACAAACCCATCCGGGAGCGCAAGCTCGACCAGATCGACCTGAAGCCCGTCCAGATAGGTGCGAAGGACCTCGCGGTACGAGGGATGGACCGTGCCGGCCACGACGACCCGCTTCTTCTTCTTGCTGCTCGAGACCGTGACGAGCGCCCCCTCCGCCAGCGCGGTCGCGCCGTCATACATCGACGCGTTGGCCACCTCGGTCCCGAGCAGGCCCGCGACCATCGTCTGGAACTCATAGATGGTCTGCAGCGTGCCCTGCGCCACCTCGGGCTGGTAGGGGGTGTACGCCGTGTAGTACTCACCACGGGAGATGATCTGATCGACCGTTGCCGGCACGAAGTGCTGGTAGGAGCCGGCGCCGAGAAACGTCCGACCGGGCGCGGGCGCGAGGTTCCTGGCGGCCAGTTCCTGCATCCGGGCGGCCGCCTCCATCTCGGTCAGCTTGCGCGGAAGACGCAACTCGGGGAACCGAACCCGCTCCGGGATCGGCGCAAAGAACTCCGCAATCGAGGCCGCGCCAGCCGCCTTCAGCATTTCCGCGCGGTCTTCCGGGGTGTGGGGATTGAAAGTCATCGTATCAGCACCCTCTGTCGTCGTTCAGTCGCGCCTAGTGGCTGCTCTCGCCCGCGAACTCGTCATACTGGGCCGGACCCATCAGCGCATCGAGTTTGTCCCGATCGCTGACCCTGATCTTGATCAGCCACGCCGCATCGTAGGGCGAAGAGTTGACCAGTTCCGGCGACGCGATCGCATCCTCGTTCCGCTCGACGACCTCGCCATCGACCGGCGAGTAGACGTCAGACGCGGCCTTGACCGATTCGACGACGCCGAGCGGGGCATCAGCGGAAACGGAATCGCCGATCTCCGGCAACTCGAGATAGGTGATGTCCCCCAGTTCCCCCTGCGCGTGATCGGTGATTCCGACCACCACCGTGTCGCCGTCGATCCGCACCCACTCGTGAGTCTTCGTGTACTTGAGATTCGCTGGAGAAGACATGCTGTGCTCCTGTCGATGGAACCGGTTCGAATCGCCGGATCCGGCTAGCGGTCGCGCTTGTAAAACGGCACCTTCACCTGCTCGGCCCGCACCGGTTTGCCTCTTACGATGATGTCCAGCGGCTTTCCGATGCCCGCCACCCCGCGCTCGACCAGCGCGAGACCGATGTTTTCACCTAGCGTAGGCGACATCGCGCCGCTCGTCACCTGACCGACGGTCCTGCCGTCGACCTGCACTTCGTAGCCGTGGCGCGGGCTACCGCCGCGGTCCACGAGCCGGAATCCGACCGTGCGCCGGGGCGGGCCGCTCTCCTTCATCGCCGCGATCGGCTCGCGGCCGACGAACGGCCCCTTGTCGAGCGCGACCGCCCAGCCGAGGCCAGCCTCGAGCGGGGAGATGTCGTCCGCGAGTTCGTTGCCGTAGAGCGGCATCCGGGCCTCGAGCCGAAGCGTGTCGCGCGCGCCCAGCCCGACCGGAACGAGCCCATGCCCCTCGCCGGCGGCCATCAGGACGTCCCAGAGCTTGCCGACTCCGGAGATGTCGCAGAAGAACTCGAATCCGTCTTCCCCGGTGTAGCCGGTGCGGGCCGCCATCACCCCGACGCCGCCGACAGTTGCTGGCAACCACTGGAACGCCCGGTATTCCGAGAGATCGGCGTCGGTCAGCGACTGGACAATCGCCTCGGCGTTCGGTCCCTGGATGGCTATCATCCCGGTCGTGTCGGAGATGTCGTCGACCGTCACGTTCCACTCGGGATGGGCTGCCCGTTGCTGGTGCATCCAGGCGACATCCTTGTCCCGGTTGGAGGCGTTGACGCAGACCAGGTACCCCGCCGTGGCGTCCGGGTGGCGGTAGACGATGATGTCGTCGATCACCCCACCCGTCGGGTTGGTCAGCATCCCGTAGATGGCATCGCCCGGATTCAGGGTCGAAATGTCGCTGGAGGCGACCCACTGGAGAAACGCCAGCGCATCCGGCCCGGTCACTTCGACTTGCCCCATGTGGCCGAGGTCAAAGAGGCCGGCCGCCGAGCGGACGCTCTTGTGCTCCTGGATGATCCCGCTGTACTGGACTGGCATCAACCAGCCCGCGAATGGAATCAGCCGGGCTCCGAGCGCGCGATGGCGTCCGGTGAGCGGCGTCTCCCGCGTCTCGGCTCCCTGTTCCTCGCCAGACATGTTCTGATCCTCTCGTGCCGCGCTGCGAAGCAATGCGGCGATCTTACGAACCGGCTCCGGGCTGGTCAACAATTCGCCCTACACGGGATATGTCCTGCCCGTCCTCACGCGACCGGCAACCCGAGCCGGGCGAATACGGCATCGACGGCTCGCAACTGGGGAGCCGGGTCGAACAGCTCGGCGATCCGGTCCCGTCCGATTCGTGCCGTTACCTCGGGGTCGTTTTCAAGTGCTGCCCGCAGGCTCGGACCGCCCTCCCAACTCGCATGGGCGTAGCGCTGCACCAGCTTGTACGCGGCGGTGCGGTCCATTCCGGCATCGACGAGGGCGAGCATCACCGGCTGGGAGAATATCGCGCCGCCGGTAATCTCGAGATTCTTCAGCATCTGATCCGGGTACACCACCAGCCGTTCGATGATGTCCGTCATGTCTTCGAGAGCGAAGTCGAGCACGATGCAGGCGTCCGGAAGGATCACCCGCTCGGCCGAGCTGTGGCTGATGTCCCGCTCGTGCCAGAGCGCGACGTTTTCGCCCCCGGTCACGGCATAGCCGCGCAACAGACGGGCTATTCCGCTGATCCGTTCGGAAGCATGCGGGTTTCGCTTGTGGGGCATCGCCGAGGAGCCCATGTTGCCGGGATCGAACGGTTCCTCAGCCTCCCGCACCTCGGTGCGCTGGAGATGCCGGATCTCGGTCGCCATCTTCTCCAGCGTCCCGCCGATCCCCGCCAGCACCGACAGAAAGAATGCGTGCCGGTCGCGCTGGATGATCTGGGTCGACGCCGGAGCAACCCCCAGCCCGAGCCGCGCGCAGACCTCCTCTTCGAGATCGACCGGTACATGGGCGTGCGTCCCCACTGCGCCGGAGAGTTTGCCAACTGCGATGTCCTCGCGGGCCAGGTCGAGCCGCCGCCGCTGCCGACGCAGTTCGTCGTACCAGACCGCCATCTTGAGGCCAAACGTGGTCGGCTCCGCGTGGACGCCATGCGTGCGACCCATCATCGGGGTCATCCGGTGACGGACGGCCTGCCCGGCGACAGCCGCCTCGAGCGCCGCCAGATCCCGATCCAGCACCGCCCCCGCATCGCGGAGTTGCATCGCGAGCGCCGTGTCGATGACATCGGAACTGGTCAGACCCAGGTGAATGTACCGCGCGTATTCGCCGACGCTCTCGCCAGTGGCACGGGTGAAGGCGATCATGTCGTGATCGACTTCACGCTCGATCTCGCGCATCCGTTCGATGTCGCAGGTCGCCTTGCGCAGCACCGCCAGCGCTCCGGCGGGAATTCGGCCGCGCTCGGCCCAGGCCTCGCAGACGGCGATTTCCACGGCCAGCCAGCGGGCGATCTTGCCCTCGTCGCTCCAGATCGCGCCCATTTCCGGCCGCGTGTACCGACCGATCACGCCCGAACTCCCTTCGCCCCAACAGGCCGCTTCCTCGTTCGCAGCGAGTATAGATGCGGTGATTGTCTCCACCCTTTCATCGTCCTATACTCGCCGCAGGAACGGGACTCCCGGG
>CAIPGK010000709.1 GCA_903864575.1 uncultured Chloroflexota bacterium | reverse complement strand
CGCAGGCGCCCGCCGTTGAAGGTCACGAGGTTGCCGAAGGTCAGGTGCGGACGCGGGGCGGTGTAGGTCGGCCGGGCATAGTTGCTGTACCCATAGGCGAAGGGGCAGTAGCCGAGATCATCGCGCGCGACCATCGCCTCATAGGTGCGGATCGGGTTGCGTTTCAGGCAGTCGGGTTCGCAGCGGGACACCAGTTCCCGCAACATTTCGAGCGCGCGGGTTGCCGTCTCGAGCGACGCCATCCGTTCGGTGGTCGTGAACGGTTCCTCACCGAGCGCGATGCACAGCATGTAGGTGGCCATCAGGGCGTCGACCGGGATCGCGGGAAGGGCGACCAGCCCCCGACTCGCGAGCGCGAGCAGGTCCTCCCACGTCCGGGGGACCTCTGCCTCGTTCGCGGCCAGCACATCGGGGCGCCACGACGCGACCGGGGTGGCGGCATCGGTGGGCAGGGCCCAGAGGTGGCCACCGTACTCATAGGAGCGATAGGACGCGCCAACGCTGTTGGTGGCCTGGTCCGCGAGGTAGCCGGCGGGCAAATGCTCGTCCAGCGGGAGCAGGGTCGGGTGCCTGGCCGCGTACCCCACGAACGGGTGATCGATGATGATGAAATCGAAGCGTTCCGCCAGTTTCTGGATCGGGTAGTCCGCGAATTCCTGCAGGGAGCGCCGCTGCCATGCGATCTCCATCCCCGGGTACTTGTCGGTGAAGCGCTGCGCGGCGGCCACCAGCGGCAGATAGCCGCGGGTATGGTTCCAGGTGATGCCCGTGAGCGTGCGTGCGTCCGCCATCGTTCCTCCCGCCGGCCGTTCCTGTTCACAACGAGTCGAATTCGTGCAACAATCTTTGCCAGCGCATCTTTGCTTCAAGGATGAACCGTGTCAAGCGAGCTTGCCGCCATTCCCGCGTATGCCGCCCCCGCGCTCGACAAGGGTCTCGACGTGCTCGAGCTTCTTGCCCGCGACGGCGCGCCCCTGTCGCAGGCGGAGATCGCCCGATCCCTCGGTCGCACCCCCAGCGAACTCTTCCGCATCATGGCCACCCTCGAACGGCGCGGCTATCTCTGGCGCGATCCCGTTTCCGGCGCCTATCGTCCCACCCTGCGCCTGCTGGAACTCGGGCGGGCCCACCGGCCGGAGGACGCCCTGCTCCGCGCCGCCACCGCCCCCATGCAGCGCCTCGTCGCCGCCACCCGCGAGGCGTGCCACCTGAGCGTGCTTCACCGCGGCGCCCTGCTCGTGCTGGCGCAGGAGGAAGGATCGCGCCGGGTGCGCCTCTCGGTCGCGGTCGGCAGCACGATGGATCCGCACCGCTCGGCATCGGGACGGATGGTACTGGGCATCATGCCGCCGGATGAGCGGATGGCCGCGCTTGCCGCCGATCCCGGTTGGCTCGCGATGTCCCGCGAGGAGCGCGCCGCGGCCCTCGACCGCCTCGACGCGATCCGCGCGCTCGGCTACGAGTCCGCCCACGCCGAGACCGTGGCGGGCGTTTCCGATCTCGCCGCGCCCGTCGGGTCGCCCTCCACGCACACCCGCGCCGCGCTCGCCATCGCCGCCCTCCCCCGCGACCACGCGGCATGGACCGCCGAAACCCTCCCCGTCCTCCTCGAAACTGCCGCCGCCATAACCACCGCCGCCGGCCTCGAGTCGCTCCCCCCATCCGGCTAGAACGAGATGCCACCCGTCATCCGATACCCGTCACCCGACAGGAGCACGCCATGCACATCCGCGAGCAGTATTTCGACGACTACGAGGTCGGCCAGCAGCGCGAAACGCTCGGCCGCACCATCACCGAGACCGACATCGTGCTCCACGCGGGCCAGACCGGCGATTTCTTCCCGCACCACATGGACGCCGAGTGGTGCGCCACGCAGCCCTTTGGCCAGCGCATCGCCCACGGCACACTCATTTTCAGCGTCGCCGTCGGCATGACCGCCAGCGAAATCAACCCGCGCGCCTTCTCCTACGGCTACGACCGCCTGCGCTTCATCAAGCCGGTCCACATTGGAGACACCCTCCATTGCACCGTCACCGTCGCCGAGAAGCGCGACCACAAGCGCCCCCAGCAGGGCGTGGTCGTGGAGCGCCTCGAGGCGATCAACCAGCGTGGGGAGACGGTCATGGCGTGCGATCACCTGCTCATCGCCGAGCGGCGGGAACCCGCGCCGGGCCAGTAGCGGCGGCAGATTCCGTGTCCCTCTTCGGCCAGTGGCGACCTCCACGCCGGCGAGGGGATGCAGCATTACGCCAATTCCCGGTACAGTTCAGCCATGGAGACGATTGGTCCGTTCCGACGATTGGCCCTCGCCGTGGCCGTCGCCATCGCAATTGCGCTGGCGGTGGTGGTCGCGCCGGTGCGCGCCGCGCTCGACCCCGCCGCGCGCGAAACCGTCTTTCCCGCCACCGTGCAGGTGGGAATGCTGCTCGAAAACGGCAACTCCCGAACGGTGGTGACCATCGGCAGCGGCAGCGTCGTCTCGCCGCAGGGGCTGATCCTCACCAATCACCACGTCGTCGACGAGGCGGAGAACGAGCGCGATCTTGCCCGTCTCGCGCCCGGCTACAGCCGGGTTCCCGGCGTCTTCACCATCGCGATCTCCGACGGGCGCAACCCTCCCGTGCTCCAGTTTCTCGCCACGGTCGTCGCTGACGATCCCGCGCTCGATCTCGCGGTGCTGCGGATCGACCGCACCAGCAACGACCAACCAGTCGATGCGGGCGCCCTCAATCTCCCGGCCCTCAGGATCGGCAGCGTGAAGGATGTGGACATCGGCGACCCGCTCCACATCATCGGCTTCCCCGCCATCGGCAACGGCTCGCTCACCTACACCGACGGCATCGTCAGCGGCTTCCTCTACGAGGAGGGCATCGACGGGCCGGCCTGGCTGAACACCGACGCCCTCATGTCCGGCGGCGTCTCCGGCGGGGTCGCGGTGGACGATGCCGGCGCGCTCGTCGGCGTGCCCACCAGTGGAACCCCGCTCGACTGCCGCCCCGGTGACACCAACGGCGACGGCATCGAGGATGGGCAGGATGTCGGCTGCGTGCCGACCGGAGGTTCCCTCGGGCAGGTCCGCCCGATCGACCTCGCCCTGCCGCTCCTGGGTTCCGTCGATCCCGCGTTGGCGCCCGGATCGGGACCGGATCCCTCGGCCGCGGCGCCCGCCCCGGTGAGCGATGTCGCCACCGCCGCCGCCTGCGCCGGGCGCGCCGACTGGCGCTGCGCGAGCCGCATCTACCGCATTGCCTGGCAGGCCAATCCGGGCGACCCCGCCATCGCCGCGGCCTTCTACGACGCCTTGCTCGGCCTCGGCAGACTCGAGGAGGACGGCGGGCAATTGGGAGCCGCCCGGGACGCATACGGCGAAGCCGCGGCGCTCGACCCCGCCCGCCCGGAGGCCCAGACCGCGGCAGGCCGTCTCGCAGGCTATGCCGCGATCCGCTACGCCGACGGCTTCACCGAGTCACGCTACGTCACCCGCGACGACGCCGACGGCGGCGCATCCTACGCCGATGGCGCGTTCACGATGACTGTCCGCGCCCCCGGCCGGATCTCCACCTATCCCCTCGGCGACCAGACCGTGCCTGCAGGCAACTTCGCGTTCGCATTGGATGTGACAGGCTTTACCGGAGACGGCGCGGCCATCCTCTCTCTCGGAGACGTCAGCGTCGTTGTGAACCCGGCGCGAGGCCAGTGGAGCATCCTGACGCTCGACCCGGCGTCCAACTCCTTCCGCGAATCACAGGCTCCCCTGGACTACACCGCCATCGCTGGCCCCGGTCTCTCGCGGGTTGAACTCCGCGTCATCGGCGGCGCGGCCACGCTGATGATCAACGGGATCGACGTCAGCGCCACCCAGGGCATCGCCCTACCGGTCTTCGCCCCCGGCGCACCGGTCAGCTTCGGCGCCACGATGGCCATCGAGGGCGCGACCCCCTTCTCGCTCACGATGGACCGGGTGGCGCTGTACGACCTGCCCTGAGCGGTCAGGCACCCTCCCCAACGGATTGCTCGACCATCTCCACCAGCAACCACAGCGCCCGCTCCGTGGCGGCGGCGGTGACGGCGGCGCGGTCGCCGGGGAAGACGTGTTCCTCGCAGCGGGCGCCGGCCGGGCCTGCGACGGCGATGTAGACGAGTCCGACTGGCTTGGCCGGGGTCGCGCCGGTCGGGCCGGCGATGCCGGTGGTGCTGACTGCCCACGTCGCGGCGAAGGCGCGCCGCGCGCCGCTGGCCATCGCGAGGGCGCACGGTTCGCTGACCGCCCCGGACGTGGCGATGATCTCCGGGTCGACGCCGAGCAAGGCGATCTTCGCCTCGTTGGAGTAGGCCACGATGCCGCCCATGACATACGCGGAACTTCCGGAGAGGCCGGTCAACCGCGCGGCAACACCGCCGCCGGTGCAACTCTCTGCGGTCGCCACCGAACCATGCGCCCCATCGCCGAGCAAGGCGAGGAGTCGACCTTCCGGACGGGAATCGGCGCTGTCGTCGGGCATGGGTCACTCCATCGTTACGGGGGGGGAAGCGGCGACCTGCGCCGCATCGCCGGATCGAGCCGCCATCCCGGCGCTCGGCGTCAGGTCCGTCCGGGATGCTGACGCATCACCGGGGGCCCGCGCTACTCCGTCACCAGGCAGGAGCGGTCCGGGGGAATCATCGCCCAAATCTCCGCGCCGATGGGCGGTGGCGGCCCGTCCCACCCGCCGTGCACGGTGAGGGACACGGCGCCGCTCACCATCACCCGCCAGCCATCGGGCGTGACCTCGGACGACTGAACCACACACGGCATCGCGCCCGGCGCAGGACCGGCCAGCAGCCGCGCCGCTCCGGCCCGGATCGCGAGCCAGCAGGGCCCCCCCGCGATGACCCCGTTCCCCGCCGTAGCGCACCGGATCAGGCAGCCATCTGCGGCCATCCCGCCGCGCGATGGCAATTTCGCGTCTGCCGTGAAGGCATTGACCGGTTCGAGCCGGATCGCCCAGCCCTGCCCGTCCGCATCCAGCAGCGCCACGCCCGGCAGGAGATTTTCGATCCCCAGCACGCGGGCAGCCTCCAGCGTCGCCGGCCGCGAGAGCACCTCGCCGGGAGCTGCAATCTGCGCGAGCCTGCCCGACAGCAGCACGCCGAGCCGGTCGCCAAACGCGGCGGCCTCGCGGAGATCGTGCGTCACCAGCACCGCCGCCGCGCCGGACGCGGCAAGCGCCTTTGCCAGATCGGGGAGCAGCGCGGCGCGGGATGCCGCATCCAGCGAGGAAAACGGCTCGTCCAGCAGCAGCAGGCGCGGCTCCACAGCAAACGCGCGGGCCAGCGCCACCCGCTGCGCCTCGCCGCCGGAGAGCGTGGCCGGTTTCCGGTCCGCCAGCGCACCGACACCAAAACGCGCCAGCCACTCCCCGGCAGTCGCCCGCGCATCCGCGGGCCGCGCGCCCCGCAACCGCAAGCCGAGCGCCGCGTTGTCCAGCACGCTTCCCCGGAAAAGCGCGGGTTGTTGCAGCACGATGGCCGAGGTCCGGCGCAATCGGGCGCCGGAGCCCGGTGCAACCAGCTCGCCGGAAAGCGCGATCGCACCAGCCTCCGGTTCTGCAATCAGCGCGGCGGCGTGCAGCAGTGTGGTCTTTCCCGCGCCGTTCGGCCCGACGATGGCGACGCGCTCTCCCGGCGCAATCGCGAGATGATCGAGATCGAGCGCGATTCGATCCCGGCGGCGCACCCGCACCCCGCGCATCTCGAGCGCAGGCGGTGCGCCGTCGACCGGCCGCGCCACGTTCCCGCTCACGGCAGAATCGCGGCGGGTCCCATTACCGCCGCCCCTGCGCGATGGTGAGCACCAGCGTCACGCCATACACCAGCGCCAGCAGCACGACCGAGAGCGCGACCGCCATCTCGAACTGGCCGCGGTTCACCTCCAGCACGGTTGCGGTCGTCAGCACCCGCGTCTGACCCTTGATGTTGCCGCCGACCATCATCGCCGCGCCAACCTCGGAAATCACAGCGCCGAATCCGGCGACGACCGCCGCCAGCATCCCTACCCGGGCCTCGCGGAGCAGCAGCCATGTTTCCCGGAGCGGCCCCGCCCCCATCGAGCGCAACTGCAGCCGGTAGCCGGGATCGAGCCCGTTCAGCGCGGCGGCGGTCAAACCCGCCACGATCGGCGTGGCGATCGCGGCCTGCGCGATCGCCATCGCCAAGGGGGTATAGAGCAGGTGCAACGCCCCGAGCGGCCCGTTGCGCCAGAGCAGCATCGAGACGATCAGTCCGGCGACCACCGGGGGCAACCCCATGCCAGCGTGGACCGCCCCCAGCGCCAACGTGCGCGCCGTGCCGGGAGGGAGATCACCGTGCGCGGTCCGCCGGTGAGCCAGCACGGCGCCGACCGGAACGCCCAGCACCAGCGCAACCATCGTCGCCCCGAGCGAGACCCGCAGCGAGAGCCACGCGATGCTCCAGACCTCGGCGTTGCCCGAAAGGAGCAACCGAATCCCCTCGACAAGACCAGCCAGCAAATCGCTCATCGCGGCGTCACTCCTGCCCTTTCAGCAGGCGCGGCTCCGGTCAGGACCCGGCGACCGGAGTCGCGAGCGCCGCGCACCGACCGTCCGCGCAGGGCGTGAAGAGCGCCTGGCCGAACTCCTCGACGCCGAAATCGCCGATGAACGCCTGCGTCGCGGGATCGAGGATGAAGTCGCGGAACGCCTCCGCGCCGGCCGTGTCGATCTCCTTGCCGTTGGCGGGGTTGATGGTAATCACGTGGTAGACGTTTCGCAGCATCGCATCGCCTTCATGCAGCATCGGCAATTCGACCACGTCGCCCATGCTGAGCCACGTCCCGCGGTCGGTCACCGTGTAGGCCTGCTTCTCGCTGGCGATCCTCAGCGTATCGGCCATGCCGCTCCCGGACTCGGTGTACCACGCGCCAACGGGCTCGATCGCCGCGGCCTTCCAGAGCTTCTTCTCCAGCGCGTGCGTGCCGGAATCGTCGCCGCGGCTCACGAAGGGGGCTTCGGCGGCGGCGATGGCGGCCATGGCGGAGGCGGCGGTGGCGGCTTCGCCGACCTTCGCCGGGTCGGCCTCGGGGCCGACGATCAGGAAATCGTTGAACATGACGGTTCGCCGGTCGCCGCCGAACCCACCCGCCATGAACTCCTCCTCAGCAGCGGGACTGTGGACCAGCAGCACATCGGCCTCGCCGCGCTCACCCAACTCAAGCGCCGCGCCGGAACCGACGGCGACCGGCTTCAGGGTCAACCCCGTCTTCTCGAGGAAGAGCGGCGCGAGTGCGTCGATCAACCCCGTGTCGGCAGTGCTCGTGGTCGTCGCGAGAATGACCTCGCCCGCTGCCCGCGGCGTCGCCTCCTGCGCGGTGGACGGCATCGCCAGCACTCCTTGCAGGGCAATCAGCAATGCCGTGGCAACGCTCAGGAACCCGCGTCGAGTACGCATCTTCGCCATCACGAACCTCACGAACCTCACGAACCGCAAGCGTCATGCACAGTCGTGCAATACGCCGGGAGTGTATCCGGAAGGCGCGATGGATGGATGACCGCCGGTCCTGGCTCACGGATTGGGGAAGTGGCAGCGCTGATCTGGGCTCGACGTCAGTCATTGGCGACGCGCGGGGAACACCAATCCCCGTCGCGGTTCACCGTTCACCCCAGCCGGCCGCGCAATTCGTCGTCGAAGCGGCGCTGGATTTCCGCGTCGAGGCCATTGGTGATGCGCCGGAACCGCGCCAGCAGGTCCCGTCCTGCCGGGGTGAGGTGGCTGCCTCCGCCTTCGCGCCCGCCGCTCGAGGTCTCGATCATCGGCTCGCCCAGCGCAGCCTCCATCTCGCGGATCCGCTCCCACGCGGTCCGATAGGGCACATCCACCAGTTCGGCGGCGCGAGTAAGGGAGCCGGTCTCATCGACCGCGGCCAGCAGGTCAGCCCGCCACTCCGAGAGCAGTACGCCCCGGTCGTCCTCGACCCAGACCTTGTATCGCACCTTCGCGCCCGTCATCGCCCGCTCCTAGCCGCCCACCGGGCGCTGCTACCGCCGGCCAGCGCCGACGTACCGCACCGCGGCCAGCACGACCGCCGACGCGACCAGCAACGCAATCGACAGCAGGACCGCGGTTTCGAGGTCGCCCGATCCGTAGGCGCTGTAGATCGCCAGCGGCATGGTACGGGTGATGCCGGGAAAATTCCCGGCGAACATGATCGTCGCCCCGAACTCGCCCAGCGCGCGCGACCATGCCAGCACCAGCCCCGCCAGCAACCCCGGCAGCACGAGCGGCATGGTGATGGTTCGCATCACCTCCCACGGGTTCGCTCCAAGATCCGCGGCCATCTCTTCCAGGTCGCGGTCCACCCGCGCGAATGCCCCGGCCGCGGCGCGCACATAGAACGGCGCGGAGACGAAGCACTGGGCCATCACCACCGCGGCGGTCGTGAACCCAAGCGTGATGCCCGCCCTGTCCAGCCATTGCCCGGCGAGGCCGAAGCGTCCGAAGGCAAGCAGCAACGCGATCCCCGCGACGGACGGCGGCAGCACGATGGGGAGATCGACCAGGACATCGATCAGGCGCGAGCCGCGAAACTGCCGTCGCGCCAGTAGCCACGCCAGCGGCGTTCCTGCCATCACGATCAGCGCCATCGAGACCGTCGAGGTTACGGCGCTCAGCGCGAGCGCCTGCCGAAGGGCGGCGACCCGGTCGGCGGTCAGGCCCTCTCCGACGGTCAGACCGCGCCAGACCAGCGCCACCAGCGGCAACGCCAGCAGGAGCAGCAGCGGCAACGGCAGCACCCACGCAAGCCGCGCCGTCCATGAACGCCCATCCGGAGGCGGCACAGGGTCGCTCGCGGCATCATCGTCCGCGCGCGGCGAAGCCCCGGCGCGTTCAGCGCTCCGGATCCTTGCCAGCCCAGGCGCCCCGACCGTCATCGCGTCCGATTCCTCCAGCCGCCGCACCAGGACTCCTCTCGCCATGGCGGGAACATGCCGCCCTGGCAGGGAATCCTACGCTCCCGTGGGCTCGAACCCGTAACCAGCCAGCGTCGCCTGTCCTTCGGGGCCGAGCACGTAGCCGATGAACCCCTCCGCCAGCGCGACATCGCCGCCCTGCACCGCCGCGATCGGGTACGTGGCAACCGGACCGGCGCCCGCAGGCAGGTCGATCGCGATCACCGTGTCGCCGCCTGCCTTCGCGTCCGTCACATAGACGATGCCTGCATCGGCCTCGCCAAGTTCGACCTTCGCCAGCACGTCGCGCACGTCCTCCTCCTCGGAGACCACATTCGATGCCACCACATCGACGAACGCGGCGTCCCCCATCCCGCAGATCGCCTCGCGGGCATATTTGCCGGCGGGCACCTCCGGCAGAGCGAGCACGAGTTTCACGCCGTCGCCGGCCAGATCAGCCGCATTGTCGATCTTCGCCGGATTCGCCGCCGGGACCACGATCACGAGATGATTCCTCGCGAACACGTCGGCATCGCCAGCGATCAGGCCGGCATCGCGTGCCGCGGTCATCTGAGTCATGTTTGCGGACGCGAAAACGTCGGCCTGCGCCCCCCCGGTCATCTGGGTCACCAGCGTCTGCGACCCGCCAAAGTTGAACGTGATGTCCAGTCCCGGGTGCGTGGCCTCGAGATCGTCACCAATGTCGGTGAACGCCTCGGTGAGCGAGGCGGCTGCGAAGACGGTCAGCGTGCCGCCCTCGGCGGGAAACCCGGCGGTCCCTGGAGCAACCGGACTGGCCGCCGCGCTTTCCGCGGCCGCTGTGCTTTGCGGCGTCGCTGGAGCGCACGAGATGCCCGGCGCGGCGTATCCGGCATCCTTGCCGGGCACTAGCCACACGAACGCGAGGATGGTGAAAATGGCGAATCTGCTCGCGGTTCTCATGGCCCCCACGGCACTTCTCTCTCCGGTCGTGCGGTCGATGCATCAATGATTGATTAGTCAACTATTGATTATATGCACTCTACGGTTTCACTCCAGTGCTGTCAATGCAGCCCCCTCGCCCGGCATCCGGCTCCGCATGCGGGGAGGCGGCGCGCCGCATCTCACACCTGCGTTGGGGCAAGCATCGTCCACCTTCCCGGGAACATCCCGGGCAAGCTCCATCTTGACCGCGCAGCCCGCGTCCTCCACCCTCCAGGCATCTGCAGGCGGCAGCCTGTAGCGGTCGCGCGTTCACAATGCCCGAGCAGATTGCACCATGCCTCTGACGCACCCAGCCGACACCGGAGCGCCCGCCGCCATGCCAGACATCGCCCGACTCCTGCCCACAACCCGCCCGATCGAGATCTACCGCGGAGGCGAGACCGCGGCAGATGGCCGCTGCGTGATCCTCTGGATGCAGCGCGCCAAGCGCGCCGAGGCCAACATCGCCGCCAACCTCGCAGTCGCTCTCGCGCGCAAACTCGGCCTGCCGGTGGTGGCTGCCTTTTGCCTCGTTCCGGGCTATCCCGGCGCAACGCTCCGCTCCCATGATTTCATGGCCCGGGGACTCGTGGAACTGCCCGACGCCCTGCGCGCCCGGAACATCGGATGGGCGCTGCGAATCGGCGAACCCGGCCGCGAAATCCCGGCGCTGGCGCGAGACCTCGGCGCGGCGGTCGTCGTCACCGATCAGGACACCCTGCCGCTTGGCCGAACGTGGCGAAGCGAGGTCGCGCGCGCGCTCGCCGTCCCGCTCGTCGCGGTGGACACCGACACGGTCGTGCCAACCGGGTTCTTCCCGACCGAACAGCATGCCTCCCACACCATCCGCCCCAAACTCTGGAAGGAAATCGCCGCCAGCGATCTGTTCCGGGCGATCCCCGATCCCGCCGCGCCGAATGGCGACCTCTCGGCGCACCGTGACGGACCGGACCCCATCGCCGCGCTCGAATCGTTCGAGATCGACCGCACCGTGCCACCCTCCCCGACCATCCCGGCCGGGCGCGAGGCTGGCCTGCGCCGGCTCGCCCGCTTCGTCCGTCTCGGTCTCGCGACCTACGACGAGGACCGCAACCGCCCGGACATCGACGGTTCGTCGCTCATGTCGCCGTACCTCCATTTCGGGCAACTCGGCCCGGTCGAGATCGCGCGCGCCTGCATCGCGGCCCGCGTCGGGGAGGGCGGCTGGCAGGGTCCGCGCGAACTCGTCACCTTCGGCCCCGCGCCGTGGACGAACGACCCCGCGCTGGCCGTCTACCTCGACGAGTTGATCACCCAGCGCGAACTGGCAATCAACTACGCCCTCCGCAACCCGGCCTTCGACCGCTGGGAGGGCATTCCCGAGTGGGGACAGGCGACGCTCGACACCCACCGGACCGACCCCCGCCCCGCCAGCTACAGCGAGCGGCAACTCGAGTTCGGCGAGACTCACGACCGCCTCTGGAACGCCGCCCAGCGCCAGATGGTGCACGAGGGGTTCATGCCCAACCGGCTCCGGATGTACTGGGCCAAGCAACTCCTGCTCTGGACCGAGCGCCCGGAGGATGCGTTCGCCATCGCGGTTCGGCTGAATGACCGCTACGAACTCGACGGCCGCGATCCGAACGGCTACTCCGGCATCGCGTGGTCGATCGGCGGCAGGCACGACCGTCCATTCCCGCCGAAGAAGCCCGTTCTCGGCATCATCCGGCCGATGGGGCTCAAGGGGATGATGGGCAAGTTCGACGTGCCAGCCTATATCGCCCATGTCGAGCGCATGACCGGCGGGACCGTCCCCGGCGATCCGCTGCCGGGACCGAAGACCGCCGCTCGCCAACGCCCGTTGCTGGGCTGATCGCCGCCGCTGCCGCCGCCTGCGAGGTGCGCGTCCGCTGGTATCATCGGACGCGGTGCGCCCCACCTCGGCGCGCGAACGGCGCTCATTCGCCGGTTCGACCCCTCGCGTTGCCGGAGACCGCTGGTGCGACCACTCGCGCTCATCTGCCTTCTCCCGCTGCTGCTCGCGTCCGTGCTGGCGGGTGAAACCGCGCTTGCTGCGCCGATGCCGCCGCGCTGGTTGCGCGCGCGCGACTCGCTGCCAATTCTGCTGGGCGCAGGCGCGCTCTGGGCGCTCGGGCTGACCGGGCTGGCGGTCCTGCTGGATCGCTCCGATGCCGGGGCGTGGGCTGGCTGGCTCCTCGCCGTCTGGCTCCTGGTCCTCCCGGGGTTGCTTGGGCTCTATTTTGGCCGCTGGTGGTGGCTGCTGCCGGTGGCTGCCGGATTGGGGGCGTTCGCCTGGATCGCCCCGGCCGGGCTCGAATCGCGACTCGGCAATCTGACCATTTTTGCCATCATCTTCGCCGTCGCCCCGGTCACCAGCCTGACCGGGCTCGGCGCGGCATTCCGCCCCCGGCCACGCGCGGCGAGCGAAAGCGCCCCCGCCGCTTCGGACGATGCCGCCTCAGACGACATCGAGGTAGCGCCGGGCGAGTAGCAGCACTGCCATCGGGTCGAATGGCTTGGGCACGAACGCCACGCCCTCGCCGGGAACATCCCGCACTGCCGCACTCATCAGGATGGCTGGCACCGCCCCCGCGGGCCGCATGCGCAATCGCCGCGCGAGCTCCACCCCGTTGAGTTTCGGCAGGCTGATGTCGCTGATCACCAACGCGGGCGCCACCTGCTCCACGAGGATCAACGCCTGCTCGCCATCGAAGGCTCGCGCAACCGGATAGCCCTCGTCCTCGAACAGAAACGCGAGCATCTCGACGATCGCCGGTTCGTCGTCGACGAGCAGGACGAGGCCCGGGCTCCGCCGGATCGTTCCGGTGACCGAGGCGCCGCATGCGCGCTCCTCGGCATTCCCGCGCACGTGGCCGATCGTTCCCCTGTGGGAGATGTACCGTGGTGTCTCAGGCGTCATGCCCCGCCTCCGCCAATCGTCGCTGCGCCGGGGCGGCGTGCCGACCGCGGGGCGCCGCATCTGGTCCGCAGACGCAACGCCCATGCCACAGGGCCCGCAATCGGGTTCTGCACCCAAATACCCGGCGAATCCACGCTACGAACGAACCGCGGGCGTGCGCTACCATGGTTGGTACGGTGCGGCGACCGTCCCGCCCGGTCACGTTCGCGACGCTGCCATGGCACGGACCCGGCGGCGCTGACACGGAGGACGCAGATCATGTCCGATCGCTCCCGGAACCGCGACGACGCGAAGAAGGCTGACCCCGGCGCAACATTCGACATCCAGATGGCTGCCTACCTGCGGCAGATGCGCGACCACTCCTTCCACCGGCGCGGACTCTTCCGCCTCGCAGCTGGCTCCGCAGGCGCGGCCGCGCTGATGACCGCGCTCGGCGGTCCGGCCGAGGCCTCCCGAAAGCAGTTCCTGCCCGGCGTCTGGGCCCTGCGGCAGGAGGAGAAGACCGTGACCTTCGGGCTCGAAGGGGACGTCCGCGGTCTCGAACCAGCCCTTTCCTACGACTTCACCGCCAACCCGGTCGTCTGCCAGATCAGCGAAGGTCTGCTCGCCTTCGACGCCATGGGCGAACTGGTTCCGATGCTCGCCGAGACCTGGGAGCAGGTCGACGAACTCACCTACACCTACACCCTGCGCCAGGGCGTGAAATTCTCCGACGGCTCCCCGGTGACGGTGGAGGACGTGGTCGCCTCCATTGCCCGTGTTCGCGATCCGGAAGTCGCCGGCCCGCTCGCCTGGATGTACGACACCCCCGGCGCCACGGTCGAGGCGGTCGACGACATGACGGTGAAGATCACCCTGGCGACGCCGAGCGCCCTCTTCCGATACGTGGTCGCGACGACCGCCGGCCACGTCATTCCGAAGGCCCAGATCGAGAAGTTCGGTCTCGACCTGCTGGCCAACCCGATGGGCTCGGGCCCCTTCATGCTGACCTCGTGGGACGCCGGCAGCCAGATCGCGCTGGAGCGCAACCCGAACTACTGGCAGGAGGGCAAGCCCTACTTCGACAAGCTGGTCTTCAAGATCGTCGAGGAAGGCACCACTCGCGTCACGGGGCTGAAGAACGACGAACTCCAGATCATCACCAATGTGCCGCCGGATCAGATCGAGATCACCAAGGGCTTCGAGAACGTCAACTTCTATGCCGTGGTCGGCTACACCATCAACGGTCTCGTGATGCGCACCGACCAGCCGCCCCTGGACGATGTGAACGTCCGCAAGGCCATCTGTCACGCCATCGACCTGCAGGCGATCATGGACAGCCTGGTCAAGGACACTGGCGTGCTCTCCCGGAACACCGCCGTCCCGCCGGACATGCCGGGCAGCGCCGCCGCCGAACTGGAGGCGGTTCCCTACGACCTCGCCAAGGCGAAGGAACTGATGGCCGCCAGCAAGACGCCTGAGGGCTTCAAGATCGAACTGGCCGTGGTCGCCCCGAACGACATCTGGGTGCCGCAGGCGATCGCCGTGCAAGAAGCGCTGAAGGAACTGAACATCGAGGTCGAAGTCGTCCAGATGCCCTACGCGGACATGATCACGCTGCAGCAGTCGGGCGAGTATACCGGCCTGATGTCCTTCCAGTGGGGGTCCGACTTCCCCGACGCCGCGGGCAACCTGATCCCGCTCTTCCTCTCGAGCAACATCCCGCCGCAGAACAACCACGCGTTCTACACCAACCCCGCCGTCGATGCGCTCCTGAACGATGCCGAGAAGGAACTCGATCAGGAAACGCGCAAGCAGATGCTGATCGACGCCCAGAAGCTGATTTCCGACGACCAGCCGTGGATCTTCTTCGAACACTTCAAGTGGTTCATGCCGATGAACAAGGACCTCACCGGCTACACCCTCTCCGCACTCTGGTACTGGGACTGCTTCGGCCGCGACCTGAAGCCGGCAGGAGCGTAACCGGGCTGATGGGCTTGTGGGCTTCTAGGCTGATGGGCTGATGGGCTGATGGGCTTGTGGCGGACAACGAGCCGTCACAGGCCCGCCAGTCGATACGACGACAAGGTCAAGAGCCAATCAGCCCACAAGCCCATAAGCTCATAAGCCCATAAGCCCGCAGGGACCCCCATGGCCCGACTCATCGCAACCCGGCTGCTGACGCTCATCCCGATGATGCTGATCATCACGACGATCGTCTTTTTCCTGGTCCACATGATTCCCGGCGATCCTGCCCGGCTCATGGCGGGTGGAACGCGCGTCAGCCCCGCGAACCTTGCGAAGATCCGCGAGACCTACAACCTCGACAAGCCGGTCGTCACGCAATACGGCCTCTGGTTGTCCGATCTCGCGAAGGGCGATCTCGGCCGCTCCTTCCGGCAGCGCCGCGAGGTGACTGATCTCATTGTCGAGCGCCTGCCAGTGACGGTGAAGCTCGCAAGTTTCAGCTTCCTGCTTTCGCTCGCGATCGCGATTCCGCTCGGCATCCTTGCGGCGGTAAAACGCAACACCTGGATCGATCTCGTTGCGACCGCCTTCGCCCTGGTCGGCGCATCCTCACCCGTCTTCTTCACCGGCATCCTGATGATCCTGCTCTTCTCCTTCAAGCTGCAATGGCTCCCATCCATCGGCCCCGGCGAGGGGGGGTGGGACACGGTCGTCCACCTCTTTCTGCCGTCGCTCGCCCTCGGCATCTCGCTCGCCGCGATCACCACGCGCATCACCCGGTCGGCGATGGTCGAGGCGCTCACGCAGGACTACATCGAGACTGCCCGCGCCAAGGGGCTTTCAAGCCGCTCGGTCGTCTTCAAGCACGCCTTTCGCAACGCGCTCGTTCCCATCGTCACCGTGGCGGGGCTCCAATTCGGGTTCCTGCTGGTTGGGTCAGTGCTGGTCGAGCAGGTCTTCGGTCTGGGCGGCCTCGGCTCGCTGCTGATCGAGGCGGTTCAGGTCCGCGACTACCCGGTGGTGCAAGGCGCGACCGTCTTCATCGCCGCGCTCTTCATCCTGATCAATCTTGCCGTCGATGTCGCATATGGCGTCATCGACCCCCGCGTCCGCTACGGCGGGGGAGCCTGACCGTGGAAGCTGACGTCGCGCTCACCCTGCCCACCCTGCCGGAACAGACCAGTCACTCCTCGGCCTCGATGTTTTTCTGGCGCCTTCGCCACAACCCGAAGGCGATGATCGGGCTCGCCATCGTCCTGCTGCTCCTGCTGCTGATCCTCCTCGCGCCGGTCATCTCCCCCTACGACCCGAACGACGGTGATCTGAAGCAGTCGCTCGTGCCGCCCAGTCCGGCCCATCTCCTCGGCACCGACAAGAACGGCCGCGACATCCTCTCCCGACTGATCTTCGGCGCGCGGTCCGCTGTCGGCGGCGCGCTTCTGGTCGTGCTGATTTCGGAGGTGATCGGCGTTCCCATCGGCATCTGGGCCGCCTATCGCGGCGGTTGGGTCGATGAGCTCATCACCCGCATCTGGGACATGCTGCTCGCCTTCCCGCCGCTGCTGCTGGCCTTCGCGGTTGTCGCCGCCTTCGGGCCGGGGCTGGAAAAATCGGCAATCGCCCTCGGCATCCTCTACGTTCCCTTCATCGCCCGCGTCGTCCGCGGCGTGACGCTTGTGCAGAAGGAACTGACCTACACCGAAGCGGCAAAGGCGATGGGCTACCCGAGTTCCCGGATCGTCTTCCGCCACATCCTGCCGAACTGCGTCTCGCCCGTGATCGTCGTAACCACGCTGGACATCGCCTACGCAATGCTCGACCTCGCCGCGCTCTCCTTCCTCGGCCTCGGCGTGCAGCCGCCCACCGCCGACTGGGGCACCATGCTCTCCGAGGGCCAACTGGTGCTGCTGACGTCGCCGTGGCTCGCCGTGAGCGCCGGGTTCGCCATTCTTGTCGCGGTGCTCGGCTTCAACCTGCTGGGGGACGGCCTGCGCGACGTGCTCGACCCGAGGCAGGCCCAGCGATGACCGATCGGCAGCAGCACCCCGTTCTCGCCATCGAGGACCTCAGGATCTGGTTCAAGACCCGCGCCGGCGACGTGAAGGCCGTCGACGGCGTGACCCTGACCATCGCTCCCGGCGAGGTCGTCGGGCTGGTCGGTGAGTCCGGCTCCGGCAAAAGCGTGACCGCCCGATCCATCATGCGGCTCGTCCCTGCACCGCCCGGCAGGCACGTCGGCGGCGCGGTCCGGTTCCGCGGTCAGGACCTCTACGCCCTCTCCGAAGGCGAGATGCAGGACCTGCGCGGCGGCCGTATCGCGATGATCTTTCAGGACCCGATGACCTTCCTGAACCCCCTCTACACCGTGGGCGACCAGGTCTCCGAGGCGATCCTCCGCCACCAGCACGCCGACCGAAAAAAGGCCCGCCAGCAGGTGATCGACCTCTTCCGCACGGTCGGCATCCCGAACGCAGAGGAGCGGTTCGACGCCTACCCGCACCAACTCTCCGGCGGCCTCCGCCAGCGCGTGATGATCGCAATGGCGCTCTCCTCCCGTCCCGATCTGCTCATCGCCGACGAGCCGACCACCGCGCTCGACGTCACCATCCAGGCCCAGATTCTCGTCCTCCTCCGCCAGTTGCAGGCGGAGACGGGCATGAGCGTGCTCCTCATCACCCACGATCTCGGCGTGGTCGCGGAAATGTGCGACAGCGTCGCCGTGATGTACGCCGGGCAGATCGTCGAGCAGGCTCCGGTGGAGATCCTCTTCGCCAACCCGGCCCACCCCTACACCGCGGGCCTGATGGCCGCCATTCCCCGCGCGGACGATCCGAACGCCGCGCCGCTGCCCATCCCGGGCGCGCCGCCCGACATGGCTCGGCCCCCGGCCGGCTGCCGCTTCAATCCGCGCTGTCCGTGGGCGCAGGAGATCTGCCGAACCGACGTCCCAACCCTGCGGGACATTGCGCCGAACCACCGCTCGGCCTGTCACTTTGCCGGTTCGCAGGTCTTCGACTGGGCGATCCTTTCGGCGCTGGAGGCGGGGCGATGACCGGGCAACCGATGGCGAAGCCCCCCCTGCTGGAGGTTCGGGACCTCGTCAAGCACTACCCGCTGAAGCAGGGCATCGTCGCGAAGCTCCGAGGCGAGCCAGGCAAGGCCGTCCGCGCTGTGGACGGCGTAAGCTTCGCCATCAGACGTGGCGAGACGCTCGCCCTCGTCGGGGAGTCCGGTTGCGGCAAGACGACCACCGGGCGCTGCGTGCTCTACCTGCAGACGCCGACCTCCGGCGAGGTCATCGTCGACGGCGACCTGGTCGATCCATCGGACCAGTCCGCGATGCGTCGCCGCCGCCGGGAGTTGCAGATCGTCTTCCAGGACCCGAACTCCTCGCTCAACCCGCGCATGACGATCGGGCAAACGATCGAGGAATGCATCGCTTTCCATGGTGTCGCCCCGCGCGGCGAGCGCGGCGATCTGGTCGCGGACCTCCTGTTGACCGTCGGCCTCAACAAGGGCCAGGCGAACCGATACCCCAACGAACTCTCGGGAGGCCAGCGGCAGCGGGTCGGCATCGCGCGGGCGCTCGCGG
>CAIPGK010000708.1 GCA_903864575.1 uncultured Chloroflexota bacterium | reverse complement strand
TGCCGCCGGACCGCCGCGCCGCTTCGAGGGCCACGGACTCCGCCAGCAGCAGATCGACGTCGATCGGCAGATGCCGCCCGTGCTGCTCGGTGGAGCCGGTCGGCAGGATCACAACCGGTTGCCGCTTGATCGCCTCGTTCATCTCGGGCCAGGTCAACCGGTTGTACCGGATCTCGGTTTCGGGCTCCATCGACGACACCTCCAGACGTGACCGTTCCCGAGCAGGCTGTCGTGGGTTCGAGTCCCGTCCCCCGCTGCACGGGTAGCCGCATGATAGCAACGAACTCCGGGGATCCCTGGGAGGTCCCCGGAGTTCGTTGCCACGATGTGTTCGCGGTTGTCGTCGCGGGCGATTTCTCTGTCCCGCACATGGGTGTTCGTCCTTGCGTATCCCGTTCCATGCCGTCGCGTCCGGGTGCGGGAATGCCCCCGGTCCAGCCAGCTGCCCTCGCGCCGGCTCGTCCCTGGGCTGAATGCGATGCGCCGCAATCGGCGCTGCCCGGAAGGAATCGACGAAATCTCCCGGCGACCTCCCGTTCCGGGACCCTCGTGGTTCGGCCTGTCTCGCGGGCGAGCGCGATCATCCTCCCCGTTGCCGCTGCAGCGCGGCGCGAACCAGCGGGGTTACAATCCACGCTGACAGGACAATTCGCTGACAGGCTGGGGTTCCCGTCGTCCCACGCCTGATATATCATCATGCTGCACACACGATTGGTTTTCGGGAACCTTGCTGGGCAGGTCAGCCGTGTGTGCGCTCGTCGCAAGACGTGGGGGATAGGGGGAACACCGCATATGAGCCTTCGCGTGAGTCCGGCTTCACGACTGAGACAGCGCGGCCGCCCGGGAACCTCGCCCTGCCCCGTCTGCGGGGAAACCCGCCGCACCTACGGCTTCAGCATCCACGGCATGTCCCTCCAGCGATGCGCGAACTGCAACCTGCTGATGCTCTCGCAGCCGCTCCCGGAATCAGCCGACTGGGAGACGGCCAACCCGGCGGGCAAATCCGGTCTGCCGTGGACCGACGAGATCACCGAGCGCGATGCCGCCCGCGGATACCTCGCGGCGCTGCGCTCACGCGGGGTTGCCGGTGGACGCATGCTCTTCGTGACGGCCGGCGACCATCCTGTCCGCGGCGCCATCGCGGAGTCAGGCGGCACGATCGGATCGCAGGTTGCCATCGATGACCTGCTCGATCCCGGCTGGCAACGGCTCCAGCCCGGCTCGTGCGACGCCGCTCTGGTCCTGTTCCAGATCGAGCAATGCGCCGAACCTCTCGAGGCGCTGACCCGGATTCGCGGTCTGCTCCGGCCCGACGGCGTGGTGATGCTGGTCATGCCCACGCTCGATGCCCCGCCGGTCCGCTGGCTCGGTCCGAAGTGGACAGGCTGGCGACCGGAAAACCGCTACTACTTCGATCGGATGACCATCCAGTCGCTGCTGGAGCGCGCCGGATTCGCGCAGGTCTGGACGGAACCGGACCGGCGCCTCTACACCCTGCAACATGTTCGCGCGCGGGCCGCGAACACCCCCGGCGCCGCGGCCCGTCTTTCCTCGGCCGGGCTCGGGTGGCTGCCCGCGCCGGTCCGGCGGCGGCGCGTTCGGCTGGCATCCTCCAGCCTGATCGTCACGGCGGTCCGGCGCGAGCCCCGGGAGCGTCCGCTCTGCTCCATCATCGTTCCCGCGTTCAACGAGGCGGCCACCTTCGCGGACCTCATGGACGCCTTGCTCGCCAAGCAATTGCTGGACATGGACAAGGAAGTCATCATCGTCGAGAGCAATTCGACCGATGGCACGCGCGACCTCGCGCTCCGGTATCGGGACCACCCCGAGGTCACGCTCGTGCTCGAGGACAAACCTCGCGGCAAGGGGCACGCCGTGCGCCGGGGCATCGAGGAAGCGCGCGGCGATTTCGTGATGATCCAGGATGCCGATCTCGAGTACGACCTGAACGACTACGACGAACTGCTGGAGCCGCTCGTCTCCCACGCCGTCCCGTTCGTGCTGGGCCGCCGCCACGGCAACGCGCTCAAGATGCGACAGTTCAAGGACGGAACAGTCCTGCCGACGATGCTCAACGTCGGACACATCGTGCTGACCACCCTCTTCAATGCCCTGTACCAGGAGCGGATGCAGGACCCGTTCACGATGTACAAGGTGTTCCGCCGCGATTGCCTCTACGGCCTCGAGTTCGAATGCAACCGTTTCGACTTCGACGTGGAGCTGGTCTCGAAACTGCTCCGGAAGGGCTACTCTCCCCTCGAGGTTCCCGTGAACTACCGGGCACGCTCCTTCGAGGAAGGCAAGAAAGTGTCGATGCTGCGCGATCCCTGGACGTGGGTTCGCGCCGCCATCAAGTACCGGCGGCAACCGCTCCCGGGACCGCGAACGGATCGTTGAGCGATGGGCCCGCCGCGACGGGAAGGAGAATCCGGTTTGCGCTGTTTCGTCACCGGCTGCGCGGGGTTCATTGGAAGCACGCTCGTCGATCGCCTGCTCGCCGGCGGGCATGAGGTCGTCGGATACGACAACTTCTCGACCGGCCGGGAGGCGTTTCTCCGTGAGGCGATCGCCCACCCGTCGTTCCGCCTCGTGCGCGGAGACCTCCTCGACGAGCCGCGACTGACCGAGGCCATGCGCGGCTCGGAGATGGTCTTCCACCTCGCCGCGAATGCGGACGTCCGCCGCGGCATCGAGCACCCGCGAAAGGACCTGGAGCAGAACACCATCGGGACCAGCAACGTCCTCGAGGCCATGCGCGCGAACGGGGTGCCCCGCATCGCCTTCTCCTCCACCGGATCGGTCTATGGCGAAACCGCGGTCTTCCCGACGCCGGAGGACGCGCCGTTCCCGGTCCAGACCTCCCTGTACGGCGCGTCCAAACTTGCCGGGGAAGCCCTCATCCAGGCCTATTGCGAGGGCTACGGGATGCAGGGATCGATCTTCCGCTTCGTCTCCATCCTCGGGGAGCGCTACAGCCACGGCCACGTCTTCGATTTCGTCGCCAGCCTGCGCCGCGATCCGACCCGGCTGCGGGTGCTCGGAGACGGCTCGCAGCGCAAGTCCTACCTTTATGTGCAGGACTGCATTTCCGCCGTGCTCACCGCGATCGACCACGGGAGCGGGCCGGTCCGGGTATTCAACCTCGGCGTCGACGCCTACTGCTCGGTCAACGACTCCATCGGCTGGATTTGCGAGGAACTCGGCGTCTCCCCCGCGATCGAGTACACCGGCGGGGAGCGCGGCTGGATCGGCGACGTGCCGTTCATCTGGCTCGACTGCTCCCGCATCCGCGCGCTCGGGTGGGCGCCCGAGGCAACCATTCGCGACGGCGTAATCCGCACCGTTCGCTACCTGCAGGCCAATCCCTGGCTGCTCGAGGAGCGGCCATGAGGGTGGCCGTCGCCGGACTGTGGCATCTCGGACTCGTCACGGCGGCGTGCCTCGCCGCCGCCGGCCACGACGTGCTCGCGCTCGCGGATGACCGGGAGGAAGCGGACGCCCTGGCGAATGGCGCGCTGCCCATTTCCGAGCCGGGGCTCGATGACCTGTTCGCGAGCGGATTGGCCAGCGGCAGGCTGCGCGTTTCGGCCGATTTGGCGGAGGTCCGGACGGCCGAAGTGGTCTGCGTCGTCTACGACACCCCGGTCGACGACGACGACCGCGCCGATTCCACCTTCGTTCTCGACCACATCCGGCGTCTCTTTCCGGTCCTCGGCTCCGGCGCCCTCGTGCTGATCTCCTCGCAGCTGCCGGTCGGCTCCACGCGCAGGATCATGGGCGACTACGCGCTGGCGTGCCCGGACGGCACGGCCTCCTTCGCCTACTCGCCGGAAAACCTGCGCCTCGGCGCGGCGATCGCCGCCTTCATGCACCCGGACCGGGTCGTTGCCGGGACCGATGACGCAGGCGACCGCGACCGTATCGCGGCCCTCCTCGCCCCCATCACGGGCGACATCGAATGGATGGGCATCGAATCGGCCGAGATGACCAAGCACGCCCTGAACGCGTGGCTCGGGCTCTCCGTGGCCTTCGCCAACGAGATCGCGGCCATCTGCGAGCGGGTCGGCGCGGACGCGGGCGAGGTCGCGCGGGGCGTCATGACCGACATCCGGGTCGGACCCCGCGCCTACCTGCGGCCCGGAGCCGCCTTCGCCGGGGGCACGCTTGCCCGCGATTTGCGGTTCCTCGCGGAGCGGGCCCATGCCGAGGGCCTCGCCATCGCCGTCGCTCCCGCCGCCATCGAGAGCAATCGCGCCCACCAGCGGTGGGCGCATCGCCGGCTCCAGGAGCTGCTGCCGAGCCTCGAGGGCCGCACCATCGCCCTGCTCGGTCTCGCCTACAAGCCCGGCACCAGCACGCTGCGCCGCTCCGGCGCGGTCGATCTGGCGCGCTGGCTGGTCGGGCAGCGGGCGCGGGTGACCGCCTGGGACCCGATGGCGGAGCCGTTGCCCGAGGACCTCGCGGCCGGGGTCGCTCGCTTCGACACCCCGGAGGGGGCGCTGGCCGGCGCGGATGCCGCGGTCATCGGGACCCCGTGGCCAGACCTGCGCGATCTCGACCCGGCGTCCATCCTTGCGGCGATGGCCACGCCGCTTATCCTCGATCCCGCATGCTTCCTCGGTTCCACGCTCGGGGGCGACCCGCGCATTCGCCTGGTTTCCGTCGGGAGAACGGCATGACCATCGATCTCAGCGGGCGGCGAACCCTCGTCACCGGCGCCAGCCGCGGCTTCGGCCTCGCGGTCGCGGCCGCCTTCGCCGCCGCCGGCGCCGACGTGACCATGTGCGCCCGCGACGCGGCGATCCTCGCCAGCGCCCGCGAGGCGGTCGCCGCAGCGGCCACCGGCTCGCAGGTGCTGGCCATCCCGGCCGATGTCACCGACCCCGCTCACCTCGCCCGGGTCGTGGACGCCAGCGTCGCGGAGATCGGGCCGATCGACGTCCTCGTGTCGAGCGCCGGGGTCTATGGCCCCAAGGGCGCCATCCACGAGACCGACATGGAAGCGTGGGCCGACGCGATCCGCATCAACCTGATGGGGACGGTGCTCGCCTGCCGGGCGGTCCTGCCATCCATGCTCCGGGAGGGGCGGGAGAGCCGCGGCAAGATCATCCTGCTCTCCGGCGGCGGCGCCACCAAGCCGATGCCCAATCTCAGCGCCTATGCCGCGTCGAAGGCCGCGGTCGTCCGGTTCGGGGAGACCCTTGCCGAGGAGGTCCGCGACAGCGGCATCGACGTGAACGCCGTGGCGCCCGGCGCGCTCAACACCCGCCTGCTCGACGAGATCCTCGAGGCCGGACCCGACGCCGTCGGCCGCTCCTTCTACGAGGCGTCCCTCAGGCAGAAGGAGACCGGCGGCACGCCCCTCTCGCGCGGCGCGGACCTCTGCGCGTTCCTCGCGTCGTCCGCCAGCGACGGCATCACCGGGAAACTGATCAGCGCCGTCTGGGATCCATGGGATACCCTCCCCGGACGTCGCGAGGACCTCGAGACGACCGACGTCTACACGCTGCGCCGGATCGTGCCCGCCGACCGCGGCCAATCCTGGGGGTAGGACGCGACATGCTGCGGGTTGGAATCATCGGGTGCGGAATGATCGGCCGAAAGCGGGCGGTGGCGATGACCGACGCGCGGCTCGTCGCCTGCGCCGATGCATCCCCGGAGCGCGCCGCCGAACTCGCCGCGACCGCGCCGGGCGCGGAGGCGCACGCCGACTGGCGCGACCTCGTCCGCCGGCCGGATGTCGACGCCGTGGTGATCGCCACCACCCACGACGCGCTCGCCGGGATCGCGCTCGCGGCGATCTCGGCCGGGAAGCATGTCCTGGTGGAAAAGCCCGCCGCGCGCTCGGCGGAGGAACTCGATCCGGTCATCGCCGCCGAGCAGGCCGCCGGGGTCGCCGTCCGGGTCGGATTCAACCACCGGCTGCATCCCGCGTTCGCGCGGGCCCGGGAGATCGTCGACTCCGGCGCACTCGGGCCGCTCCTCTACGTCCGGGGCCGATACGGGCACGGCGGACGTCCCGGCTACGACCGCGAATGGCGGGCCGATCCCGCCCTCTCCGGCGGCGGCGAACTGATCGACCAGGGGGTGCATCTCATCGATCTCTCCCGCTGGTTTCTCGGGGAGTTCCCGGGCGTCTCCGGCACGATCCACTCCTATTTCTGGAACATGCCGGTCGAGGACAACGGCTTTCTCACGCTCACCACCGCCGCGGGACAGACGGCCTTCCTCCACGCCAGTTGCACCGAATGGAAGAACCTGTTCTCCTACGAGATCTATGGCCGCGTCGGCAAGCTCGAGATCACGGGGCTCGGCGGCAGTTACGGCGTCGAGCGGCTGGCCTGGTACCGAATGCTTCCGGAAATGGGCCCGCCGGAGACGACCATCTGGGAGTATCCCGGCGCGGACCCCAGCTGGCGCGACGATTGGGCGGCTTTCCTCGAGGATATCCGGACCGGGCGCCGCCCCGATCCGGGCCTGCGGGATGCCCGCTCCGCTCTCGACATCGTGGGCCGCATCTACCGGGATAATGGCGTGGACCATGGCGCCGCGCGCCGGACCGGGGAGGACGCCCGATGATCATCACCCGGAGTCCGCTGCGAATCTCGCTTGGCGGCGGCGCGACCGACCTCCCCTCCTACTACCGGGAGCACGGCGGTTTCGTGATCGCCGCGGCGATCGAC
>CAIPGK010000707.1 GCA_903864575.1 uncultured Chloroflexota bacterium | reverse complement strand
TCGAAATCCGCGAGCCGCTCTCCGAGGCGGATGACTACGTCGCCATCAAGGCACTCCAGGACGTGATCGTGGCCGTTTCTGCTTGCCCGCAGGATCTTGTCGCCACCAACGGCATGAAGCCGACCAACATCGCCATTCGCGTCTACGCCTGAGCCGACCGGGCGGCGTACGATCCGGAATGAAAACGGGCGGAGCCTGAACTCCGCCCGTGCCCGGGTTCCGGCTGCTTCTCAGGCGCTCGACAAGCGGTTGAACTGGTGGGTGCGTTCGAACCTGCTGGCCGCGAAGCGGGGCAAGGCAAGCGAACGCGTTTCCATCCCGAATCAGACCGCGGCCAGATCCTCGATCCGGACCTCGCAGGCCCGGCGAACCTCCTGCACCGTGGCAGGAGCGTCGAACCGGAACAAACCGTCCAGTCCGCGCTCGAGCCTGCTGGCCCGGATGGCGCTCCGGATGGCGAAGAAGACGCTGGACGACATCACCAGCGGCGGTTCCCCCACCTCCTTGGACCGCATGATCAATTCCCTGTCCGGTGGGATCGCCGCCACGCTCGGATCGTTTCGCGGGAAGAGCCAGACGTTCATCTCAAGGGGAATGCACTGCGCCGCCGGAGGCTTGTAGCGCCAGGTGTTGGTCGTCGTGAGTTCGCCGCGGCGCTCGCCCTCCTCGGTGAAGGCCAGACGTTCACTTGTCAGGTACCCGAGGCCCTGGATGAATCCGCCCTCGATCTGCCCGATGTTGATCGCCGGATTGACGCTCCAGTTCATGTCGTACACGATGTCCGCGCTGAGGACTTTGGTCTCTCCGGTCAGTACGTCGATCTCCACCATCGCGCAGGCGGCTGAGTAGTTGAACCCGGTGAAGGTGTTGATCGCCTCGGAGATGGAGGCGTCCGCGTCTCGCGGCGCGCCGGGAATGTCAGGTTGCCGGGATGCCGGCTTGTAGGTCAGCGTGGACAGTTGGGCTTCGTTGCCGGTGATCCTCGCCGTCTCGGTTGCGGTGAGCCCGAGGCGCGCGAGGTAGGCATGGGAGACGAGGCGCTGCCAGATGAGAGTGGCGTGCCCATCCTGTTCGACGTCCGTCGCCCAGCCACCGGGATGGTTCCAGTAGTCGACTCCCTCGGCCACGCACCATGCCTCGCCATTCTCGTCCCGGAGTTCGCTCGCGAACGCCGCCAGACGGGACCTCAGCGTCTGGCAGGTCTTCTTGACCGCCTCGCTGTAGAAGGGTGTTCCCACCGATGCCCCGGTCGAGACCGGGTTGGGAATCACCCCGGTGTTGACGCTCTCGACATGGATCAGATCCATCGGGATGCCGAGCACTGAAGCAGCCACCTGCTGGATGACCGTCAGCAGGCCCTGGCCCATCTCGACGCCGCCCTGAATGATGGTCACCGCGCCGTCGCTGCCATTGATGGCCGCGAAGGCAGTAGCCTGCTCCAGCGGCAGGTAGTTGTAGCCGGCGGCGTACTTGACCGGGATCATCGCCACGCCGCGCTTGCGCCAGCGGTTGGCGAGGTTGAACGCGTCCACTTCAGAGCGTTTGGCGTCGAGTCCGGTGCGTTCCTTCAGATAGCCCCAGACTTTGCGCTGGTAGCAGGTGAGGAGCGACTGTCCGGCTGGCGTCGAATCACCGGTGAGATAGAGGTTTTTCTCCCGCAGATCCTCGGCGGTCATCCCGAGCACGAACGCCGCGTCGTCGATGGCCGCTTCAGTGATGCATTTCGCCTGAATCGCTCCGAAGGAACGGAACGCGGTGTTCGGTGCGGTGTTGGTGCGCACGACATCGGCGGAGATCTCGTAATTCCTGACCCGGTAGTTGTCCGCTCCGAGGACGAGGCAGTCGGAGACGGCGAAGGAGCAGTCGTAGTAGGCGCCGCCGTCGGCCCAGGTGGAGGTTGACCAGCCACGAATCAGACCCCGGTCGGCAGGGTTGGCGGCCCCGGTGTCCACCGCGATCTGGTGGTGGCCGAGCGCGCTGTGGCGCTTGCCCACGAGCGCGCTGTCGGTCTCCCGGGTCAGCGAGAGCCGAACCGGCATCCCGGTGGACCGGGCGGCAACCGCGGCGGCGGCCGCGACGTAGCGGGAGGGCTCGGTCTTGCCGCCGAATCCGCCGCCCAGGTGAGGCGCTTTGACCTCGATCTGGTTGGTGCGGACGCCGAGCGCCATGGCGATCGACTGGTGGCATTCGTCCGGGCTTTGGGTGGAGGCGCGTACCTGGAACCGGTTGACGTCGATGGGTTCGACGATGGCGATCTGAGGTTCGAGGTAGAAATGCGCCTGCCCACCGACGCGCTGGCTGCTTTCGATGATCGCGCACTGCACGCCATCGATCGTGGCGGAGCGCTGGACGATCGTTCGGTCGAGCGGGTCCCGGTCGCTCCGCCAATCGAGCTGGCTGCCGGGCCGTGTGATCTTCCAGATGTGCGCGATCCACGGCGCGGTGGCCGGGGTATCCGGGAAGATGCTTCCAGCGGCAATGGCCTCCTCGATGGTGAGCAGCGGCCGGTCGAAGGGCGCGGGCCACTCGGTGGCGAACCAGGCGACGCACTCCGTGGAAACATGCTCAGCGATGAGGATGGCGTCCTGTTCCGACATCGCCAGCACAACCGCCAGCGATTGCCCATCGTAGAGCGCCTCGCCCTCGGCAAAGACGGGTTGATCGAGCGCGAAGCCGGGGCGATTCAAGCCGTTCGGACCGATGTCCTCAGCCGTGACCAGATCGACGAAGGTCGGGAATGCGGCGGTCAGGTGTTCGCGCAACGCCGGGAGGCCATTGGCATACCCGGTGTTCGAGGCTGGCGCCGCGCCCGGCGTCGTGAAGGCAAACCGTCCGAGGGCGCGGCGGCTCAGGACGTAGGCGGCATTCAGGGTGAGCGGCGGGCAGGCAAGCTCCTGGGTGTAGCGCACGTTGCCGGTGGCCTGGTGGAGCGCTGTCCTCTTGATGAGCGGGTCGCCGATCGGGCTGCCAAGCGGCCCCGGATCGAAGTATTGTCGGCCGGTGGAAACGGGCCACGAGCCCCACGTCATGTCACCGGCGGAGGCGATGGCGCGTGGAACGTCGCCCCGCTGGTTCATCGCGTGAATCAGGGTCCGGTAGAACAGCCCGACGGCGAGATCGCGCTGGTACTCCGCGGTAATGCCTTCCTCGACGTTTTCCGAAGCCCGCGTGGCCCAGTCTCGTTGCGCGGCCGAGACCTCCTCATCGAGCGACCGGCAGAGGGTCCCGATGGAGCCGGGGGTCAGTTGCCCGCCTCGCATGGCTGCTTCGGTCTTGCTGGGGCGCCACGGACAGGGCGTGAATCCGGCAAAGACGATGGTCGCGTCTTCGATGGTCCCGACCGTCGAAAAGCGGAGCGACCCCGCGTGATTGACCAGGGAGTGGGCGTTGACTTCCCGCAAGGCGACCTTCTGGGCGAGGGCGACGGAGCCGGCGCCGCGCGGGATGCGATACGCGGTCAGCAGCAGGCGCGTGTGGTCGATGCGTCCGGCGGCAACCGCGTCGCACAGATCGATCACGCTCGAACTGCCGGGCGTCGGTGTGCCTTGCCGGCGGAACTCGATGTACTCGACTGTGGCTCCAACGGCTGCAAACGCGGTGAGCAGATCGGATGGGAACCAGTCGCCCGTTCCGGGG
>CAIPGK010000706.1 GCA_903864575.1 uncultured Chloroflexota bacterium | reverse complement strand
CCGGCCTTCCCGGCAAGGTGCGCAACCACTTCCTGCAGCGCTTCGGCACCGCCGCCCTAATCTCGGTGATCGGGGCCGTCCCTGCCATCGCCGCCGCCCGATACGAAGGCGACGAGGTGGCATCCGACACCGCCGAGAACGTCGGCAATGACCTCGGTGAGGCGGTGAATGATGTCATGGCCGACTACCTGCGCATCCCACCGACGATCAGCGTCAATCAAGGTGCCGTGGTCATGGTCCGGGTCGACGCCGACATCGAGTTCTACTGATGAGCTACCTCGACACCTATCTCGGGCAGCTCGACGCGGCACTCGCTGACCCGGCCGTCATGGAACTTGCGATCAATGCCGATGGCACGATCTGGGTGGAACGGTCGGGGCAACTCCACATGGGCCCGAGCGGCCTTGCGCCCCTGCCCGCACGCTCCGTGCGCGACCTCGCCGCCCAGATCGCCAATTCGACCTCGAACACATTCACCGAAAGCGCGCCCCTTGTCTCGGCCGCCGTCCGCTATCGCGACCTGATGCTGCGCTGTCAGGTGGTCGGCACACCTGCTGTCTCCGGCGGTACGGTGATCGGCATCCGGGTGTTTCGGTCGCGGCAGGGGGATCAGAGGCGCGCGCCGAGATCCTTCAGCTTCCTGCGAGGACAGAAGAAGTCCCTGGAAGAGGAGCGGCGGGTCATGGTCGCGGAAATCCGCGCCGGATCCGAGGGGGCGGATGTCGATGCCTTCCTCGGGCGGCTCGTCACCGAGCGGCTGAACGTCATCGTCTCGGGCGGCACCTCGACAGGCAAGACCGAGCTTGGCCGCAAGCTTCTGGAAATGGTCGCCCCGGACGAGCGCATCGTCACCATCGAGGATTCCCTCGAACTCCTGCCCGGCCAGCCCAATACCGTCAGCCTGATCGCGCAGCGTGACGAGGCCTCACCCCGCTCGGCCGACAAGCTTTTGCAGGCAACCCTGCGGCTTCGGCCCGACCGGATCATCCTCGGCGAATTGCGCGGGGCGGAAGCCGCGACGTTTCTCGATGCGATCAACACCGGCCAGTCCGGCTCTTTCACCACGCTCCACGCCCATTCGGCGCGCAAAGCAATGGACCGGCTGGCGCTTCTCGTCATGGCACAGGGCACCAAGCTCAGCTTCGCCGAGGTCATCCGCTACCTCGAGACCTCGATCGACGTGATCCTGCAGATGGGCCGCCAGGGCGACCGCCGCGGGATCATGGAGATGTATTTCCCCGGGCTCGAAGACTGACGGGCTGCGGTCTCCGCCCCTCCCTTTCCACTTTTGATCGGCCATCGGGCTGAAAGGTTACATCATGGACCAGGACATTGACGGCCGGCAGACGAAAGGGTCCGCAGTTCGCGCCGCGAGCCAGGATCCCGAGACAGGTGGGACCAGTGGGGCCGCAGAGCGGAAGAAAGCATACTTCTCCGTCCGTTTGACCTTTTCCGGAACTTCTCAGGAATTCGAAGATCCGCGTCTTGCCGGCGAGGCCTTCTTCCGGGCTGATCCGGCTGAGCGGCCT
>CAIPGK010000705.1 GCA_903864575.1 uncultured Chloroflexota bacterium | reverse complement strand
GCGGGTGGCTTTCACGAAGGCCGGCAGCGGTGATGCGGACGAACTGGGTGCGGGTTCGCATCGCGACGATGTCTTCCGCACCGACGTAGCCCATTGCGGAGCGCAGACCGCCAACCAACTGGTAGACGATCGCGCCAAGCGGCCCCTTGTAGGCGACCCGGCCCTCGATTCCTTCCGGCACGAGTTTCTGGAGCGACGCGCCCTCCTGGAAATAGCGGTCCTTCGAGTAGGAGCGGGCCTTCATTGCGCCGATGGAGCCCATGCCGCGGTACTCCTTGTAGCGCTCACCCTGGTAGAGAACGACTTCGCCGGGACTCTCGTCCACGCCGGCAAGCAGGCTGCCAAGCATGACCGCGTGCGCACCGGCAGCGATCGCCTTCGCCACGTCGCCGCTGTACTGGATGCCGCCATCGGCAATGATCGGGATGCCGTGCCGCTCGGCGGCGCGGGCGCATTCCAGGACTGCGGTGATCTGGGGCACGCCGGTGCCTGCGACGACGCGGGTGGTGCAGATGGAGCCCGGGCCTACCCCTACCTTGACCGCATCCGCGCCTGCCGCGATCAGGGCCTCGGCAGCGTCGCCGGTGGCGACGTTTCCGGCCATGACCTCGATTCCGATCCGGGAGCGGATTTCGCGGACCGTCTCCAGCACGCTGGCCGCATGGCCGTGGGCAGTGTCGACGACAAGGAGATCGACATTCGCGGCAGCGAGGGCCTGTGCTCGTTCGAAGGCGTCCGCGCCGGTGCCAACGGCGGCCGCGGCGCGAAGGCGGCCGCGGGCATCCTTGGTGGCGTTCGGGAACTGGATTTTCTTCTGAATGTCCTTGACCGTGATGAGGCCGGTCAGATAGCCGTTGTCGTCCACGACGGGGAGCTTCTCGACGCGGTGGCGGTGGAGGATGGCGCTCGCCTCATCGAGGGTCGTCCCGGCAGGAGCGGTGATCAGATTCTCGCTGGTCATCACGGCGCTGACGGGCTGATCCACATTCTCGACGAAGCGGAGGTCGCGATTGGTCAGGATTCCGACGAGCTTTCCGTCCGGCTGAGTGATCGGCACACCGGAAATGTGATAGCGCTCCATGACCGCGAGGGCCTCGCGCACTGGAGCATCCGGCGGCAGGGTGACCGGTTCGACGATCATGCCGGACTCGCTGCGTTTGACCTTGTCGACTTCCGCGACCTGATCCTCGATAGAGAGGTTGCGGTGGATGACGCCAAGTCCACCCTCGCGCGCGAGGGCGATCGCGAGCCGCGCCTCGGTCACGGTGTCCATCGCGGAGGAGAGGATCGGGATCGAGAGGGAGATGGTCCGGGTGACGCGGGTGGCGGTGTTGGCGTCAGCCGGGAGCACCGATGATGCCGCCGGGACGAGCAGCACGTCATCGAAGGTGAGCCCGAGCCCGGTGAACTTGTCGGAGCGCATCAGACCGTCCACGCCGTCCACCTGATCGGGGGCGAATGCGCCGAAACCGCTCTGTCCGGCGATGGAGGGCTGGGTCGCGGTCATGAATCGCTCCTTTCGGTCGAGGCGGGCGCAGAGCCGGGATCGGGCAGGCGCAGGCGCGCGGAAAGTTCGCGAGCAAACGACTCGTATGCGTCCGAGCCGCGGGATGCCGGGTCATACTCGACGATGGCCTGCCCGTAGCTCGGGGCTTCCGCGAGCCGCACCGAGCGGGGAACGATGGCATTGAAAATACGGTGCGGGAAATAGCGTCGCACTTCTTCGACGACGTGAGCCGAAAGACGGGTGCGGGCGTCGTACATCGTCATCAGCACCCCGGCCACGTCGAGCGGCGGGTTCAGCGACTGCTTCACGAGGTCGATGGTCTGGATCAATTGCCCGAGGCCCTCGAGCGCGAGGAACTCGCACTGGATCGGCACGACCACAGAGCGCGCAGCAGTCAGCGCGTTGACGGTCAGCAAGCCGAGCGAGGGGGGGCAGTCGATGAGGATCACGTCGTAGCTGGTCAGCGCCGCGGCAAGACTCTTCTCCAGCTTGCGTTCGCGCCCGGTTTGACCGACGAGTTCGACCTCCGCGCCCGCCAGCACCGGGCCGGCGGGGATCAGATCGAGTCCCGGGCGGACCTGCGGAACGATCGTGTCCTCCACCGGAATCTGTTCGGTCAGGAGGTCGTAGGTGGAACGCGTGAGAGCATCCTTGTCGACGCCAAGCGACGAGGTCGCGTTGCCTTGCGGATCCATGTCCACCAGCAGCACGCGATGGCCGGAGCGGGCGAGAAACACCGACGCGTTCACGGCCGTGGTGGTCTTGCCGACCCCGCCCTTCTGGTTGGCGAACGCGACGACGGGCGCGGGAGCATTGCCCCGCTCGAGCCGATACCCTGTCAGGGCGGGAGCGACCGATTGACCTGCGCCTGACACCTGCGTTCCTCGTCTCCGGTCGTTCGTCGACTTGCCTGCGTCCGATGGTAGCACGCAGTCGGAAGGCGGGACGAGGAACCGGAGTGTCAAGCCGTCCCGATCTCCGGGATGGCCCGGGAGAACGGTTAGCGGCGGAGCAGATTGCTGGCGAACCACCCTACATTCGCCGGGCGCTCGGCGAGCCGGCGCATCAGGTAAAAGTACCACTCAGGTCCATGCGGAGTGGCGATCAATACCCGGTGACCGGCCTTCACGAGATCCGTCTGGTATTGGGGGCGGATGCCATAGAGCATCTGGAACTCGTAGCGGTCGTGGCCGAACCCGTTTCGGGCGGCGTAGCCGATCATGTGATCGATGATCCGGTCGTCGTGGGTGGCGATGCCGACGAAGCCGCATTCCGCGAGCATTCGCTCGGCCTGCCGGACATAGGCGGAGTCGACATCGCGCTTTTCGGGGTAGGCGATGGTCGGTGACTCGAGGTAGGCGCCCTTGACGAGCCGCAGGTTGGGCGAAAGGGGGATGAGGCTGGAAAGGTCGTCGTCCGTCCGGTACAGGTAGGATTGGAGCACGGTCCCGACGTTATCGTGCCCCTCCGCCCGGAGACGCTGGTAGAGCCTGAGGGTGACATCGACCCGGGCGGACTCCTCCATGTCGATGCGGATGAAGTTTCCCAGCGTTCCCGCGTGGGCAACGATCTCGGAAAGATGCGAGAAGGCCAGTTCTTCGCCCAGATCCAGACCAAGATGGGTCGGTTTGAGTGCGATGTTGGTCATGAGTCCTTCGGCGGCGATCCGGTCCAGCACGCCCTTGTAGGTATCCACCACGGCCCGCGCGGTAGGAACGTCACGGACTCCCTCCCCGAGCAAGGTGGTGTTGGTGCGCAACCCTTTTTCGTTCAGGCCGCGGAGAACCGGAACCGCCTCGTCGATGGACTCACCGGCGACGAAGCGAGCTGCGCCGAGCCGCATGCCGTGGGCGCGAACGTTTCTCGCCACAAGCGGATTGTGCGTTGCGGTGAGAATGCCTTTGCGGAAGATCGGATTGACGTCGATGAAGGGCCGCTGGACGGCGCCGCCAGCCTGTGCAGAGGTCGCCATGGGATGCGTTCGCTCCTGAGGTGTGACGAAACCAGCTGACGATTTGACGTTGCGGAGATGATGGCAAGCATCGGTCGCGGAGGCAAGACATCAGCGTATCGAGGGGAGCGCGACCGGGTCGTGTTTATGCGTGCCGAATTGCGGCCCGCTCGGCCTCGATCTGATCGCGGAGCGCGATTGCCGCGTCTCGTGCGCGATCCCTCCAATCGGGGCCGCTGCCAGCATAGATGATCGCGCGGGAGGAGGTGACGACGAGACCCTCGCCGTGGCGGTCAACACCTGCCCGGAGGGCAGCGGCGACATCGCCGGACTGCGCGCCGACACCCGGCAGGAGGATCGGCTGATCCGGACAGATCGCGCGGACTGCGGCGAGTTGGTCGGGCCAGGTCGCGCCGACGACAAGCCCCGCGGAGGCGGGGTAGGTGGCGTCCCATGCGGCGATCCGCTCTGCGACCTTGAGGTGCAGGGGACGGCCATCGAGGTCGAGATCCTGGAGGTCTCCGCTGCCGGGGTTGCTGGTCTTGCAGAGGATGAACAGGCCCTTGCCAGGCCGGGAGAGAAAAGGCTGCAGGGAATCCTCGCCGAGGTAGGGGTTGAGCGTCACGGCGTCAAACCCGAGGGTGTCGAACACCCCAGCGGCGTAGGCGATAGCCGTGCTTCCGATGTCGCCGATCTTGGCGTCAAGGATCGCGGGCGTCGAGGCAGGGATCATCGCCCGGGTCCGTTCGAGCGCGCGGAGTCCCGGGACGCCGTGGGCGAAATAGAATCCCAGGTTGGGTTTGTACGCGCAGGCGATGTCGGACGTTGCCGTGATGATGCCCTGGTTGAAAGCGACAATAGCATCCTCAACGGGCATCCCACGCAACGGTTCGGGCAGTTTTCCCGGATCGGGATCGAGCCCAACGCAAACGAGGCTTGCGCGGGCGCGCATCGAAGCCCGCAAACGCTCGTTCCAGTCGCCGCTCACCATGTCCAGCCCTGCCTTCGCTCCCCATGCGCGCCAGCCTGCAGCCTAACGGGCGCTCGCATTGCGGTCAAACCCCTGATTGTGCGTCATCATGTACGCGGCCCCGGATCGCACGGGGCATGAACCGTCAGGAGCGCTCCCGCCATGGCCCTTCCCTCGGCCGCGAACGCCGCACCGTTCGAGCCCGTCTCCGGGTTGCCATTTCCGACGCTTGCCGATGTCGAGCGCGCGCGGGAGACCATTGCTCCGTGGCTGAAGCCGACCCCGCTGGTGTCGTCAGACGCGCTAGACGAGCGGCTCGGGATTCGGTTGCTCGTGAAGTGCGAGAACCTTCAGCCGATCGGTGCATTCAAGGTTCGCGGGGGCGTGAACTACATGGCCTCGCTCTCCGGCGAGGATCGCGCGAGGGGCGTGGTTACGGCATCCACCGGCAATCACGGGCAGTCGATCGCGTGGTCGGCGCGGGCGTTCGGAACGCGGGCGCGCATCTACATGCCGGAACAGGCCAATCCACTCAAGGTCGCGGCGATGCGACGATTTGGCGCAGAGGTGATTTGCGAAGGCCCGGATTTCGATGTCGCTCGCGCCATCGCCGAGGCCTGGGCTGTTGCCAATGGCTGGCTCTACGTTCAGCCTGCGAACGAACCCAGGCTGATCGCGGGAGTCGGCACCTACGTGCTGGAAATGCTCGACGAAGCACCGGATCTCGACGCGATCATCGTGCCGGTGGGCGGGGGAAGCGGCGTCTGCGGCGCGTGCATCGCCGGCAAGGGCAGAAAGCCCGGTCTCAAGGTGATCGGTGTGCAGGCCTCGGGTGCGCCAGCGGTGCACGACGCGTGGCGAAGCGGCGTGCCGGTGACGTACCCGACCCAGGATACGTTCGCCGAAGGGGTCGCGACCCGGGCCGTGGCCTCGCTGCCAGCGGCGATCATGCGTGAGCATCTGGATGACTTCCGGCTGGTATCCGACTCCGAGATGAAGCGGGGTATCGCGACGCTGCTGGAAACCACCAGAATGCTGGCGGAGGGCGCGGGAGCGGCTGGACTCGCGGCGGCAGCGGGAATGCGCGATGATGTGGCGGGGCAGACGGTTGGGATCGTGCTTTCCGGCGGCAATCTGACGCTGGAAATGCTCGGCGACGTGCTATCGACGGAGCGTTCCTGGTGAGTGGCTGGCTGGGAAGGATTGGATTGCGGCGACGGCCCGACGCCGGCAATCGCATCCTGGCAATTGCGCGTGACGTTACCGACCGGAGAGTGTCGGTGCAGGCTGCGCTGGCGGAGATTCGCCAGCCCCAGGTGCTGGATGCGCTATCACCTTCCGATTTTTCCGGGTTTGCGCAGATTATCGATGAGCAGGGTGGCCTCGATCGCGAGTATGCGATCGTCCTTGCGCGGCTCGTGAGCGCGGCGGCCCGGGCGCGCGGACTCGACCGAGAGGTTGTCGATGCCGCATTGCATCTCGACAGCCTGCTGCCGGGGGATGATCCGGCGCGAGAGCGGGAGCGTCTGCTCCATGACGCCTGGTCGGTTGCGGAACGTACGGGTTACCGGGAGGGCGCCCGGGAGGCGTTGCATCGGCTCGGGATGCGGGCGATGGAATCCGGCGAGACCGAGCGGGCGAAGCAGACGCTCCGGCAGCAGTTGACGACCGGCGACGAGACGGCGGACAGCGCCACCGAAATTGCCGCCGCTCTGGCGTTAGGCGACAGGTTGCGACGCGAGGGGCAGCGGCAGGAGGCGCAGGGGCTGTATCGACGGGCCGGGCGAGCCGCGCAGCGGATGGACGATCCGCATGCCATCGCAGAAGCGCTCGCGCGGCAGATCGACCTGCTGCCTGCCAGCACGGATCTCGCCACGCTCGCGGCGTTGCAGCGGCAGGCGGCGGAGGCTGCGCGCCGGACCAGCGACCTGGGGCTCCAGAGCAGGCTGGTGCTGAATCTTGCCGATACGCTGGAACGGCACGGCAAGATCGAGGAGGCAGCCGCCCAACTCGCGCAGGGACTGGAAATTGCCGAACGGATCGGCGATCTGGCGCTTGAAGTCCGGTGCCGGGTGGCGCTCGCCGGGTTGGAATTGGGGCGGGGGAGGCTTGCCGAGGCCGCCGGTCAGGAGCGCGGGTTGCTGGCGCTCGAGGAACGTCTCGGCAACCGTATGGCTGCCTCTGACTGGGCGTCACGGCTGGGAACGTCGCTGCTCGAAATGGGTGATCTCGAGGGCGCGATCGAGGCGTTCGACCGTGCCGCGTCGCTCGGCGCGGCGGCCGGCGATCTCCAGCGGGAGCAACGGGCGGCGGGTGGACTCGGCATTGCACTCTCCTGGGCGAACCGCCCCGCAGAGTCGCTCGAATTGCTGATGCGCGCACTCGCCATTGCCCAGAAGATGGGCGACGGCGCCGGAGAGGCGCGGTGGTTGACGAGCATCGGGGAGTCGCTCTGGCGCTACGGTCAACTCGATGAGGTCGACCGGCCGCTGCGGGAAGCCCTGGCCGCCGCGCAACGAATCGATGATTCACGCCAGCAGGTCGAGCTGCTCCTGATGCTGGGGCGGTTGCATATCACCCGCGGACAGGGACCGCGCGCTCGCGAGGCGCTCTCTCGGGCGCTCGAGGTCCAGCGGAGGCGCCCGGAATCGGAGGCGGTCGAGCATTACAGCGGCCTCGCATCGCTGGCGCAGGAG
>CAIPGK010000704.1 GCA_903864575.1 uncultured Chloroflexota bacterium | reverse complement strand
TCAGGCCGTCCGCCGTGACGGAGACGCTCATCGGCCCGAGCAGTTGTCCGGGTCCGCTCCCGGCCGCGCCGAAGGTCGTTTGCGCGTTCCAGTCGGCGCTGTCGATCGACGTCCTCGTCCAGACCGAGATCCGGTTTTTGCCGGTGTCCGCGATGAAAATCGTCAGCCCATCGCTGGAGAGGGCAACGCCGGCAGGCGCCTGCAATTGGGACGGCGCAGGGCCGGAGGCTCCGAAGCTGGTCTGCGCACTCCAGTCCGTGCCAGTGGCGCTCGTCCGCGCCCAGACGGTAACGATGCTGCCGGTCATATCCGACAGGAGCACGGTGAGGCGGTCGGTGGAAACGGCAACGCCGCCGGGGGCCGCGATGGAACCGCTGGTGAAGGTCGTCTGCGTTCCCCACTGCCCAAGACCACAGGCGTGATTGCAGCAAAGACTCAGCCCCTGCGGGCACGCGGCGCAGGCAGAACCGCCGATGCCGCAGGCGCCAATCGCCGTTCCCGGTGCGCAAACTCCATCCTCGCAGCACCCCGCCGCGCAGGTACGGAACGAGCAGACCGACGGCCCGGGCGGGGCGCAGACGTTGTTCACGCACGTCATCGCGTTGCAGCAGTTCCGGTCTGCCAGGCATGCCAACCCGAGCCGGACGCACCGGCAATGCCCCTTCCTGCCGCCCACCGGTTTGCGGCAGACGCCGGTGCAGCACTCGCTGTTTCGCTTGCAGGCATTCGCATGCCCGCTGCCGTCGCCGCATGGCCCCTGCGGAGCGGGCGGCTTCCGGCCGCCACCGCGTTCATGTGCGGGACCGCGGCCATGGTTCGCCGCTGCCCCGGACGCCAACCCGCCCGCCAGCAGTCCGGTAGCGGCGGCCAGCCCCTGCCTCCGGGTCGCCGCAACGGCGAAAACGCGCGAAATCCGGTCGAACCGACATCCTTCCATGCGTACCCTCCTGCGGGGCGGCCCCGGTATTGACCACCACGGCGGCCGGCCTTGCCCCAACTTCTTCGCATGGTGAAAGGCGGCCGAACCGGGCGAAAACACTCACTTTGTAGGTAGCGGGGTACTTTCGGGAAAGCGTCAGCCCGGCATCCCCCATTCGCGCTAGCCGCTTTTCCCCAGTGAAAACTGGTTCATTCCCGCCTCCCCCGGAGACCCGCCGCATGGTGTCATGGTCCTAACGGGATTGCGCCCGCGTGGGCGCGCCGGGAGACGACTGGACATGAACACCACCGCCTTCGACCGCCTCACCCTCGCGATCGCCCGCCCGGCCACCCGGCGCGGCGCGACGGCATGGCTGCTCGCCGGTGCCGCCGCGATCGGCGCCCTTGGACGGGGCGTCGGCGTGGAATCCGCGGCTGCCGCCAGGCACGGCGGCAACGGCGCGAGCCACCCCGCCGCCAGCGGCCCGAACACCGAGAAAAAGAAGAAGAAGCCGAAGAAGCCGAAGAAGGTCACCTGCCGCACCGGGTTCAGGAAGTGCGGAACGACGTGCCGGAACCTCAAGTCCGACGCCCGCAACTGCGGCCGCTGCGGCGTCATCTGCGCGGCCGGGTCGATCTGCAGCAACGGCGTCTGCTCTCGCGCCAACAGCACCGGGTGCCCCTCCGGGCAGACGCAGTGCGGCTCCGCCTGCGTGGACACCACCTCGAACGCTTCACACTGCGGCGCGTGCGGCGCGGCCTGCCCGGCGGGCGCGGTCTGCAAGAACCGGGAATGCATTTGCGGCAGCGGCGCCACCCGCTGCGGCGCCCGCTGCCCGGATCTCAAGACGGACGCCGCCAACTGCGGGGCCTGCGGCAACGCCTGCCAGAACGGCGCGGCCTGCGTCAACGGAACCTGCGGCTGCCCCTCCGGGCGCACCGCCTGCGGCAACGCCTGCGTCGACACCCAGAGCAGCGACGCCCACTGCGGCGCCTGCGGCAACGCCTGCCCCACCGGCGAGACCTGCGTCAGCGGCGCCTGCGCCTGCGCCGAGGCGGGCCGCATCGCCTGTGGCGGGAGCTGCGTCAACCCGCTGAACAACGAACAGCACTGCGGCGCGTGCGGCAACGCCTGCGGCGCCGACCAGACGTGCTGCGGCGGCCTCTGCACCGCCATCGACACCGTCCAGAACTGCGGTTCCTGCGGCAACGCGTGCTCCGGCTCCACCGGCGCGTTCGCCGATGTCTGCCACGCTGGCGCCTGCACCGACCCCGACACCAGCGAGGCCTACTGCGGCCAGAGCGGAACCGTCTGCGGCGCGAACGAGACCTGCTGCGGGGGCGTCTGCGTCGCCTTCGCCACCGATTCCGCCAACTGTGGCGCGTGCGGCAACGCCTGCGGCGCGAACGAAACGTGCGCTGCCGGTTCCTGCGTCTGCGCCGCGGGCTACGATGATTGCAGCGGCGTCTGCCGCAACCTGCAGGCGAACGACAACCACTGCGGCGCGTGCGGTCACGCCTGCCCGGCTGGCCAGTCCTGCGTCAACGGCGCGTGCGCCTGCACCGGCGCAAACGAGACCACCTGCGGCGCGGTCTGCCCCAACCTCCAGACCGACGCCGATCACTGCGGCGCGTGCAACACCGCCTGCCCGGATGGCGCAATCTGCCAATCCGGCGCATGCCTCTGCCCCGGCGCGGGCATGGCCCTCTGCGACGGCGCGTGCGCCGACACCAGCAGCGACGTCGATCACTGCGGCGACTGCGCCACCGCGTGCGACGCCAACGAGGTCTGCACCTCCGGGTCCTGCGTTTGCGCGGCCGGGCTGACCACCTGCAGCGGCCTCTGCATCGACACCGACACCGACGACGCACATTGCGGCGCGTGCGACAACGCCTGCCCCACCGGGACCAGTTGCGACGCCGGGGTCTGCGTCTGCGTCAACGCGGCCGAGGATTACTGCGCCGCCGACGCGATCTGCGCCGACCTGCAAACCGACGAGGCGCATTGCGGCAACTGCGCCACCTCCTGCAGCGCCAACGAGGTCTGCTCCACGGGATCATGCGCCTGCCCGGTGAGCGCGACGATCAAGCTCTGCAGCGGAATCTGCTCCAACGTCCAGATCGACGAGCAGAACTGCGGCGCGTGCGGCGTTGCCTGCGCGGCCGGTCTCACCTGCCAGGGCGGCGTCTGCCGCAGCCACCAGTTCCTGACCCTCTGGGGCGCGGAGGGCAGCGGCCAGGTCCAGTTCCAGAGCCCGCACGGGCTCGCCGTGGACGCCTCCGGCTTCATGTACGTCGCTGACACCGGAAACAATCGCATCCAGAAGTTGAACGCGAAGGGCGAGTACATCGCCTCGCTCGGCAGCGCGGGAAGCGCCGACAGCCAGTTCGACACCCCGCACGGCGTCGCGGTCGACGGCGACGGCGCCATCTACGTGGCGGACACCATCAACCACCGCATCCAGAAGTTCAACGCCGCCGGAACCCACCTCGCCACCTGGGGCGACACCTACAGCGGCGCCCCCGCCACCGGCACAACGACCGGATTCTTCGAGCCCCGCGCCATCGCCTATGGCCCGGACGGCAAACTCTACGTCGCCGACACCAAGAACAACCGCATCGTCCGCATGGATCGCGACGGCGGAAACCGCGAGTTCCTCATCGATCCCAACCATCCGATGAACTACCCGAGCGGCGTGGCCGTGGATGACACCGGCAACATCTACGTCGCCGACACGAACCACAACGCGATCCGCAAGCTGGACGGAACCGGCGCGGTGATCGCTACCTGGGGCAAGACAGGCTTCGTCGCCAGCGACCAGCCAGGCGAGTTCCACAATCCCTACGGCATCGCGGTCGACGCCAACGGATTCATCTACGTGTCGGACAACCAGAACAACCGCATCCAGCGCATCAACCCGGACGGCAGCGCTGGCGAAATCTGGAACACCCAGACCTTCGACGACGCCGGCATCGACTCCCCGGCGGGCATGGCGGTCGACAGCAAGGGCGACTTCTACGCCACCGACACGCTCAATCACCGCGTAATGAAATTCAGCCGATTCTCGAACTGACCACGGCGCCTGGAAACGCAACGGGCTGGAGGTGCGCCTCCGGCCCGTTGCCTGGTGCTGCCGCCCGGACCGCCACCCCGCCACCCCGCCGACCGGCGATAATCTCCCGGTCAGCCCGGCGGCGATCGAGCCGCCGCAACCTTCGCGCCGCGCGCCCTCGCTCGCAGGAGTCTGCATGCAGCCGTTCCGCCCGAACGAACCAGCCTACGCCGGCGTCGGCGTCACCTTCTGCCGCGTGCCGCTCGTGCTCGACGCGGACGGGCTTGCCGGCGCTGATGTCGCCATCCTCGGAGCGCCCTTCGATGACGGCGTCTCCAACCGGCCCGGCGCGCGCTTCGGTCCGCGCGCCATCCGCGCCGCGGATGATCTCGGCTGGCCCCCGAAGCGGCCCCACATGGACCTCGGCATCGACCCCTTCGCCTCCCTGAAGGTCGTCGATTGCGGCGACATCGACGCCGCCCCGGCCGACCTCGCAACCAGCCACGAACGCCTCCGCGCCGCCGTTGCGGGCATTCTCGCGGCCGGCGCGATGCCGCTGGTGCTGGGAGGAGACCACTCCCTCAGCTTCCCCACGCTGCAGGCCCTCGCCGCCGCGCACGGCTCGGACGGCTACGCCGTCATCCACTTCGACACCCACACCGACACCGGGGCGGACGTGCTCGGCGTCGCCAACTCCCACGGCACCCCCTTCTACCGCGGGGTCACCGAAGGCGTGCTGGACGGATCGCACATCTTCCAGATCGGCCTGCGCGGCGCATGGCCCGGCCCGACGGAGTTCGACTGGATGCGCAAGCACGGCTTCCGCTGGCGCACCATGGACGAGTGCGTCGACCGCGGGCTCGACGAGGTGATCTACGAGGCGATCGACTGGGCCAACAGCACCGCGCCCCGCGTCTACCTGACGATCGACGTCGACGTGCTCGACCCGGCCTACGCCCCCGGCACCGGCACGCCGGAACCGGGAGGATTCACCACCCGCGAACTGCTCCACGCCATCCGCAAGATCGCGCGCGGCGTCGATCTCTGCGCGATGGATGTGGTGGAGGTCGCCCCGCCCTACGACGTGGCGGACATCACCGCCCTCGCCGCCAACCGGATCGTTCTGGAGACCATCAGCGCCATCGCCCTCCGCCGCGGCGGCCAGCGGCCCCGGCCGGAACGCAGCGAGATATAGATCCGGCGGTCGGGGGGGGGGGGCAGCGGTCACCGTGGAACCCGGGCGTTCCCCGGGGGAAACGCGAACCGGTGGAGGGCCTTTGGTACGCCTCCGCCCGGACCCGCAGATTCTCCAGCGCGGCAAGGCCCGGCGCGCCGTCGAACCGCACGGCTGATTCCCGGCAGATTGCGTTGGTCGATCTCCGACGCCGCGCGGGTCGATGCTTCGTGGCCCATCATTCGCGAATGGAAGCGGGGCATGTCGCCGCGCCGCCGGACCGGACGACGGCCAGCAGGATTGGGACCCATGAACCTCCTGGACGTTTCACGCACCATATCTCGCCGCCGTCTGC
>CAIPGK010000703.1 GCA_903864575.1 uncultured Chloroflexota bacterium | reverse complement strand
GGCCGGGTGCTGCGATCTCCCCGGCCTGGCCACCGATCAGGCATCTCGCCAGCCCGTTCCCCGTTCCGAACACCGAGACATGGCCGCGCGTTCGTAGCGCCGTTCCCAGCCACTTGCCATGGCCTGGCCATGGCGCCGACAGCACCCACCGACCCGGAGGCCCCAGATGAGCAATGACATCACTCCGTTCGACCGGCCGATCGACGCGGAAGGCGAGCGCGCCTACCGTCTCAGCCCCCGCTCGCTACTCGCCCCGGCCGCCGGCGTCGCCGGCGCCGCGGCAGGTCTCCTGTTCGAGGACGCCGAAGCCAACCGCCGCCATCGCAACCACGTCCAGCGCGAACGCAATGACCGGCAGGACGACCGGCAGGATGACCGGCACGATCTCCGCGAGGCCCGCCACGACGCGCGGAACGCCGATGCCGCCGAGCGCCACGACGTCCACCACGACTCCTGGGGCGGCGACACCGAAGCCGGTTCCGGGGTCGGCCGCACTCCCAGCCAGCACATTCGAAACGACTTCGACGCCTGGAGCTGACCCCGGAGCCGTCCCCTGCCCGGATTCCCGCCGCGGCAGCAGGGCAACCGGACCGGGGCGACGCCCTGCCTCCGGGACCGGGGAGAGGGTGCTAGGGTTACGTCGCGCGGCGATCCCCGCCGCCCGGCCTGCAGCCTGACGCCGCCCCGGAGCCGTCGTGTCCTCCTCCCTCGCCGGAAACCGGGAATTCAACCTGTTCTGGGCGGGGCAAACCCTCTCCGCGCTCGGCGACGCCTTCGGCATGATCGCCATCCCGCTGCTGGTGCTGGAGGCGACCGGTTCGCTGACGATGATGGGCGTCGTCACCGCGCTTCACGGCGTCGGCAGCCTCATTGCCGGGATCATCGGCGGCCCGATCGTCGACCGCGCCGACCGTCGCAAGTTGATGATCCGTTGCGACCTCGGTCGCTTTCTGCTCTATCTCGTCATCCCCTTTGGCTGGCTGCTGTTCGGACCCCAGCTATGGCTGGTCTTTGTCGTCACCCTGCTCGGTGCAGGCCTGCAGATGGTCTTCGGAATCGGCTACATCACCGCCGTCACCAACCTCGTGGACCGCGGCCAGATCACCGACGCCAACGGCCGCCTCGGCGCATCCTACGCGGTCGCCTTCACCCTCGGCCCGCTCCTTGCCGGCGTCATGGCCGAGCGCTTCGGCACGGCCTACGCGATCGGGGTGGATGCCTTTACCTTCCTCATCTCCGCGCTTTCCCTCAGCATGATCCGGTTCCGCCGCGCTGCCGCCGACCGCCCGGCCGTGTCAGAAGGACGCAAGCAGGAACTGCTGGCTGGCGTGAAGTTCCTCTTCGCCTCCCCGCTCTTTCGCTGGCTGACCTTCATCACCGGTGGCATCGCCTTTTTCTCCACCGGCATCTACGACCTGCTCATCTACTACGTGAAGGAGGACCTCAGCCAGCCGACCCAGGTGGTCGGCCTCGTCTTCGGTGTCTCCAGCATCGGCGCGGTGGTCTCCGGCGTGCTGCTGGCCCGGCTGCGGCGGTCGCTCGGCTATGGCGTTCTCTATATTGGTGGCCTCATCCTGCAGGGCGTCGCGCTGCTGCTGATCGGGGTCGCCCCCGCGGTGGCGATCATCTCCGTGCTGGCGACCTTTTCCGCTTTCGGCGAAGCCACCCGCGGGACCCTCACCATGACCCTCCGGCAGGAACTGACCCCGGATCACCTGCTCGGCCGCGTCACCGCCGCCTTCTGGACCATCTTCAGCGTGCCCGGTCCCCTCGGCGCGCTCGTCCTCACCCAGTTCGGCGAACGGGTCGGCACTCCGGTCGCGCTCAGCGTGGTCGGCGCGTTCGTGCTGCTGCTCGGCGCTTTTGCATGGTTCAGCCCGATGAACGCCCGCTCGCCATCGAACGCCGAATCAGCGCCACGCTCCGCCGCCTGATCGCCACGCCGCCGGGCAACCCTGCATTCCCCTCATCCCTCGGCTTTGCAACCCCCTCATTCTTCCGCTCTACAATCCCGTCATCCCGAGATACGAGGGATCCCGTCGCACACCACGGCAACCCGACACCCGTGTGTTCCACACCACCGCACGGTTCCGGAACCGCGTGAACGCATTTTCAGGACAGCCCACGGAGGTTCCCATGCCCGACGCCATGCTCGTGATCGACGTCCAGACCGGCCTGATCGCCTCCGGCTGGCGCGGCGAGGAGGTTCTCTCCCGCATCAACGGCCTCATCTCCCGCGCCCGCGAGGCAGGCGCACCGGTCATCTACATCCAGCACGACGGCGGCGCGGAGGATGCGCAATGGAACTGGATCGGGTCCGACGACTGGGCCCTCGATCCCGGTCTGCTCGCGCCCCGCGACGACGAACCGGTCATCCACAAGGCCGCCTGCGATGCCTTCTGGCGCACCGGCCTCGCAGACCACCTCGCCGCCATCGGCGCGGACCGCCTCGTCGTGGCCGGCCTGCAGACCCAGTACTGCATCGACACCACCTGCCGCAGCGCCACCGCCCTCGGCTACCCCGTCCGCCTCGCCGCCGACGCCCACACCACCGACGACGCAACGCACCTCGCGGCGGAGCAAATCGTCGCCCACCACAACGCCCTGCTGAACGGCTTCGGCAACGACCACGCCGTGGTGACGGTGGTGGCGTCCGATGACATCGAGTTTGGAGCGTAGCCCGCGGCTATCGACTGGCCGCATGCCTGGCCGCCGCGATCTCCCGCGCCTTCCCAAGCAGGTCGTAGTCCGGCGCGAGGCGGGCGCGAAGCGCCGAATGCAGATCGGGCGAGAGGTCGGCTGCGCGGAGGCGATGCTCCGGCGCCGTCGGGTTCGAGCGCGGCGCCGGACCCAACGCTGGCCATCCGACGGTCGATGCAAGCGTCTCCAGGTCCCGGTCGAGGGTGTCGGTGACGCCCAGCCAGCGCAGCTCCTCCAGCCGGGAGCAGGCCCGGGCGTGGACCGGGGCAATGGCCACATCGTCGAGCGCGGCCCCACTCACGGGAATGAATCCCCGCGGCGCGCCCCCGAGATAGAGCGTCTGCGTCGGCAGGGTGAAGCGGAAAAAGCGGGAAGCGGGATCGTTGGCCAGGTCCGCAAAGGAGCGCTCGGCCAGTTCCCGCCGCAATTTCGGGGAGGCGTCAGACGGCGCGCCGAGCGCGATCCGCATCTTCTGGAAACTGTAGAGCGACAGCAGCCGGTCCAGCGGATCGCGAAGCACGGTCACGATGCTCCACCCGCCGGGCAGCGCCGCCGCGTCATCCCACCGCACGTGTCCGCCCGTGACGAGCGCCGTCTCGAGACACGGCAGGGTCGGGCCATCGACGGCCGGATCGCTCCCCGCCAGCCAGCAGCAGCGGCCCCGTGTCGCCGGTGCGCTCTCCAGCATCCGGCGGACGGACGACCCCGCGGTCTTCGGGATGTGCATGAAGAAGAGGCGGGGCGTGTCCACCTACACCCGCACCTTCGGCACGCCGCCCGGGCGGGGTTTGCGCATCCAGATGCCGTCGCGGCCGATCCCGTAGTAGTCCCGGGCGGGGCCGGTCTGAACGTAGCCGCAGCGGTCGTAGAGAGCCTGTGCGGCGGGGTTGTCGGCCTCGACCATGAGGATCATGTCCCCCTCCGGCAGCGAGAACTCGATGGCAGCGAGCAGCGCGGTGGCGACCCCCTGCCGCCGGAACACCGGATCGACCGCAATGTTCACGATCCGGCTGTTCCCCTCGTGCCAGTCGCCGATCACGCAGCCCGAAATCGCGCCGCCTCGCCGCGCCACGAAGAAGCGCACCCACGGCAGCGACCGCAGCATGATGAGCGTCGAGAGCCGGTAGGCCAACCCCGGCCGGAACGCCCGTTCCTGCAACCGCGCCACAGCCGCCAACTCCCGCCAGCGGACGCGGGAGATGGCAGGGGGTGGATGATGGGCACCGGGAATCGGCGACCGGCCATCGGCCATCGCGGGAGGCGCATGCCGCACATCGGCATCATGCGGTTCCAGCTTCGCACCGGCCGCATGAGGATGCTCGCTCACCGCTCGCCTCGCAACCCGCATGTCACCCGGCGCAAACTCCAGTTGTCCGATGTCCGATGCCCGAAGGCCCTGTTACATCACAGTCGGGGCGGCGATCCCGAGCAGGCCAAGCCCATTCGCCAGCGCCTGCCTCGTGGCGGCGACCAGCGCGAGGCGGGCCGTCCGCACCGGTTCCTCGCTCTGCAACACCGGACAGGCGTGGTAGAAGTCGTTGAAGCGCTTGGCAAGGTCGAAGACGTAGTTGGCGATCACCAGCGGGCGATACTCCGCCGCCGCCTGCCTCACATCGTCCGGCAGCGCCGCAATGGCCTGCAGCAGGGAGAGTTCCTCGGAAGCGACCGCGCCCAGGTCGAAGCGGTCAAGGCTCCCGGCGAGATCCTCCACGGTCACTCCCGCGTGCTCCAGGATGCGGCAGGCGCGGGCATGGGCGTACTGGATGTACGGCGCGGTGTGGCCGTCGAAGGAGAGCGCCTCATCCAGATCGAACGTGATCATCTTGTTGTTGTCGCGCGCCAGCATCGCGTATTTCAGCGACCCGATCGCGACCTCCCAGGAGACCCGCTCCTTGTCGGCGAGGGGCATCTCCGGGTTCTTCTCCTCGATGATCTCGCGCGCCCGCGCCACCACCGCGTCGCGGATGTCGTCGTAGACCGGCACATTGCCCTTGCGGGAGGAGATGACGCCTTCCGGCAGGCGGACCATCTCGTAGGGCAGATGGTAGGCGTCGCCCGCCTGCTCGAAGCCCATCAGTTCGAGAATCTTGAAAATCTGCTGGAAGTAGAGCGCCTGCCGGACATCCACCACCCAGATGGCGCGGTCCACCCCATGCTCCTCGAACTTCTGCCGGGTGAGGGCGAGATCCTTGGTGCTGTAGAGGGTCGTGCCGTCGGAGCGGAGGATCGGCAGCGTGCGATAGGTTTCCGTCTTGAGCCCGAGTTTCTCGTCGATCTTCACCACCGGCAGGCCGTCGCTCACCTCGGCGATCTCGCGCTCGAGCAGTTCCCTGACGATCTGCTTGCCCGGCTCCTCCACCTGGCTCTCGAAGAACCAGATGTCGAAGGATGCGCCGAGTTCGTCGAAGATGCGCCGGAAGTCGGCCAGCGACCACTCCCGCGTCTCCTCCCAGAGATTGACGAAATCGGGGTCCCGCTCCTCCCAGAGCTGGAACATGGCCTTCACGTCATCACGCCAGGTCATGCTCGGGACCCACCACTCCTGCATGTGGGTCTCGAGCTTCCGCCAGACCGCAACGCGCTCCTCGGGGGTCGTCGTCGGCTCCGGCGCGCCCTCGACCGGCGGCAGGATGCGCGGGTGATCGATCGCATCTGCGAGTTGCTCGCCCACGATCGGCCAGAACCGGGGGATCACATCCTGCCGGTAGAGCAGTTCATCCTTGATCGGCTGCGCGTTCGCCACCCGGCCCAGGAGGTAGGCGATGTCCTCGCCGACCACGTCGTCGCCCGCGCCGCCCTCGCGCCAGAGGTACTTCAGCATCCGGTCGATGGCGGCGATGAACTGCTGGTCCTCGGTGGAGAGGAGGAGCAGGAAATCGAGCACGTCCTTGCGGTAATTGAGGCGGGCATCGGCCTCGGCGTAGATCTCGCCCAGCCAGCGGCCCCGCGCGATCGGGTCGGCCGGTTCCTCGCCCTGATGGAAGTTCTGATAGCACCACAGGCACTTGATGACGTGCATCCCGATGTCGCCGATGTAATTGGCGTCCTGCACGCGGTATCCGGCGGCTTTCATGATGTGGGAGAGGCTGACCCCAAGGCAGGAATTGCGGAGATGCCCGACGTGGAAGGCCTTGTGGGTGTTCGGCTGCGAGTGCTCGATCATCACCAGTTCGTCGATGCCGGGGGCGTTGCCATACTCCGGGCCGCGCTCCAGCACCTCTCCGATCAGCCGCTCCGCCATCCGGTTGCTGTCGAAGGCGATGTTGATGTAGCCGTTCGCGGCCTCCACCGAGGCGAACCCGGCGTTTCCGAGGCGACCGACGATCTGTTCGGCGAGCGCGGGCACGCGGTCCTTCACCAGCGACCCGGCCAGCTGCTTGGCCTCCTTCTTGGAAAGTCCCTCCAGCTTCCCCCCGCGCTCCAGCTCGGCCATCACCGCATCGTTGGCAAGACCGAAACAGACGGAACTCGCCACGCCCCACGTTCCCTCGAAGGGGAGCGGGCGGAGATCGACCGTGCGCCCGGGCAGGCCGAGGTCCGCGATGGCGGCGGCGATGGCCTCCGCCGCGCGCGCCTCCTCACGGGCGATGATGCCGGATGCGGCGGGCTGGGATGCGGTCGCGGCCTGCTCGGTCATGGGGTGGGGAGTCCTCCGGAAGTTCCGGGATGGCGCAACGCCGGATGGCGGCGTGATGCACGGCGGGCCCCGCGGCGCGAGCGCCGGCAGGGTTCAGATTTTCACAATGATAGTGCCCCACGCGGCGGCGGGGCACTTCCGGGTCTGTTGCGCGAGCTCCGTTCCCGGCCCCGGCGCGTTCCCGCTGGTCAGCGGCGCGTCAACGGCGGTTGCAGGAACCAGCCGATGCCCACCGCGGCGACGCCGAGCCCGGCGATGGCGGCGATCAGCTGCTTCCAGCCGAGCCCGTCCGCGCCGCCGCCGAGCACCGGCACGGTGTCCGCCACGAGGGCAAGCACCGTCACGGCGACGCCAAGCACGGCAATGAGCGCGGAGAATCCGCGAATGATGGGATGGGACGCAGTTTGCGGCTTCACGTCGCGAAACTCCCGCCGATGACCGTACACCATGAGAATAGCGTAGCCTACCACGATTCCGGGCATTGCATTGCGCACAATCCGTGCCGACAGGAAAACGCCCGGTCTGGCGCGAACGTTCCCGCGCACCCTGCGGAAGGATCGGGGTCCGTTATACTCGTCCTGCCGGAGCTGGACCGTTCCTGCGCCCCCCCGCCTGCATGAGGCGCAGGCACTGCCCGGCGGAAGCGGAAGTGGAGTCCGATGGACATCATCGTCAGCATCATGATGTGGGTGTTGCAGCTGCTGAGCTATGCGCTGATCGGTCGTGCGCTGCTCTCCTGGTTCGATCCGGGCGGCAACTGGGCCATCAGCCGCGTGCTGGCCGAAATCACCGAACCGATTATCGCGCCGATCCGGCAGGTCATCCCGCCCATCGGCGGAATGTTCGATATTTCCTTCATCGTCGCGATTCTGCTGCTCAACGTCCTGCAACGCTTGCTCGTTGGGGCCCTGTCACGGTAAAACTCCGCGGCAATCGGCGTCGGGTTGGGAGATGGTCATGCTTCGCTTCATCACCACGGTCTACACGCTCATGTTCCTCCTGATGGTGGCCCTCGCCATCATGTCCTTCTTCGGCGTGTTCTCCGACCCGAACGTCAATCCGGGGATGTAGCGCTCCGGCTTCCGGAAGGTTTCGACCCCCTCGCCGGGTTTCCGGCGAGGGGGTTTGGCGTTGTCGTTTGCGACGCGCCTCCTCCACCCACCGGGCATCCCGATCACAACAAAACGGGTATTCTTGCCCGTGCATCTCGCGCGATGATGGCGATGGGCCGATGTCGCGCCCGCAGCGGCGGGTGCGCAACCGGGGGTTTTTGGCGTATGACGAATCCTGAAGTCCCGGTCGCGTTGACGACCGCCTCCCTCACCCGGCGCAACGGCCTGCAGGGCGCGCTCGCCGCCCTCCTTGGCGGCCTTGCCCCCGCCGCGACAGCAGACGCCGCGCTCGGCGCGGGGCGGCAATCTGCTCCGGACGAGGAGCGCCGCTGTCCTCCCGCCTGCCGCGGCCAACTCGGATGCACCGGCAAGTTGTGCGTCTGCCAGAAAGAGGCCGGCTGCGAGATCAGGCGCAAGCAGCTCACCCACAAGACACCCGTCCTCATCCCGCTCTACAGCAACGCCTGGGATGCCGGGAACGACCGCCTGCTCGTCACCAACTCGCTCGGCCTCCGCGCCTGCAACCAGAACCTCGGCACGCTCTGGAGCGTGGATTCCTGGGTTCCGGCGCCGGGCTGGCAGACGGTGTTCCTCAGCGTCGGCGCGGTCACGGGAGACCAGATCGCCGTCAATGTCATCCAGAGCGACGGGTGCGCCCCGGAAAGCCGCCTGATGATCGTCGACGACCAGCGGCTGCTGAACAATCAGCCGCCGATCTGGCAAACGGATCCATACTCGCTGCTGTTCGGCGGCATCGAATACAACCCGACGAACGGTCTCATCTACGCTTCGGTTCTGGAGGGCGCCCCAGGGGTCTTCATCTTCGATCCGAAAAAGACCGGAGCCGACAGCCTCGTCCGCGTCTGGGATGGCGCCAACGGCACCCCGGCATTCGTCAACGCGCTCGGCATGACGGTCGATGCGGCAGGTCTCATCTACGTGACCGGCATGCTCGTGGACGGCCAGATCGGCGCATTCTGCTACCGCCCGGACGGACGATTCGTCCGCGCCTATGGCGTCGGCGAGTTTGGCATGCCAGCGGCCATCTGCGTCGGCGCGGACGGGCTGGTCTATGTTGCCGACCCCATGCTAGGCCGCGTCCACGTCTTCGACAACGACGGCAGGCCGCGAGCCCTGCTTGGCCGCGGTTCCCGGATGGAGACCGCAGGCGGTCTGGGCGGCGTCATTGGCGTCGCGGTGAACCCGCGCAACCACCTCTACACCGTCAACCTCGCCACATTCCAGAGCCAGCCCGTCGTCGCGTTCGGTGGCAGCGATGCCGCCGTCTGCACGATGGCGCCCGACAGCGAGGCGGAGACCATCGAGGTCATGATGAAGCGGTTCGTCCTGCCAGGCTGGAGCGGCAACTCCACCCGCTGACGCGCCCGCGTCATCGCCGCTCGCCACCGAACGACACAGTCGGGGCCACATGGCCCCGACTGCATGCACGTCCATCGCATCCGTCCGGGAGACCGTCCCGTCGCCGGATCAGTCGCGCTTCGCGTTCCCGGCGAGGGTGAACCCCGCCGCCCGCGCTTCGGGCTCGCTGGCGAAACAGAACTCGGGAATCGTCACGTTATAGGAGGGATCCTGCGGCCGGTGGTAGTACCCGGACTGCAGGTTCCCCTTGATCGGGTGATTCGCCGGGCAGGACTTGTCTCCCGCCCGCACCGCGCCCGACGGAACCGGCGGCGTGCCCCCGCCCTGCGCCGCCGCGCGAAGCGCCTGCAGGCCGCCCTCGCCTCGCTGCGGCGCGTGAGTGAACCCCGCCGCGAGGGCCGCACGCTCGTGGTTGAAGCAGAACTCCGGATTGGTCGCGGCATAGGCAAAATCCGCCGGCAGATGGTAGAAGCGCGACGGAAGATTGCCCTTGATCGGGTAATCGTCCGGGCAGACCCTGCCGCCCGTTGCCACCATGGCGCCGTCAGGGATCGGACCGTCCCAGCCCTCGAGCACGACCGCCCCGCCGGACCCGGCAACGATGCCCTCGATCAGTTCCTCCTGCGCGAGCCAGCCGCCTTCGCCGCCCTCGCGAGCGACCCCGCCGGTGGTGAAGCCCGGCTGCAGGTCCCCGCCCATATCGGCGGCATCCACCGGCGCGCCGGATGCGGGGCGATGACGTCCCGAGCCATGGCCATGCTCTGTCGGAACCACGCCCTCGATCAGTTCCTCCTGCACGAGCCAGCCGCCATCACCGCCCTCGCGGGCGACCCCACCGGTGGTGAATCCTGCCTGCAGATCCCCGCCCATGTCCGCGGCATCCACCGGCGCGCCGGAGATGACGCCGCCATCGTGGACGCTCCCCGGCATCACATCGCGCGGCATCGGCGCGGCATCGGGCAGCCCGCCCAACCCGCCCAACCCGGCCCGGGCGAACTCCTGGCCAACTGCGCCCTCGGGCGTCAGGTTCATCGCCGCCGCGCCGCCACCAAGCGGCATTCCGCCCCGTATCGACGTTCCACTTCCGTCATCCGCCGCGTCCGCGACCTCGTCGGCCACCCCTTCAAACGTCTCGAGGGAGGGCGCGGCGCTGGCCCATTCGCTGCGCTCCTCGATCGCCGCGCCGGCGTCGCCATGAATCAGCAGCGCATCGGCGGCCAGTCCGACCGCTGCGGCAGGGGCGCCGAGACCGGTCAGATCGCGCGCTCGCTCGGAGGCGGGAACGACGGGCGCGCCGCCCTCCCACGTGCCGCTCGAGAAGCCGCCGAGGATAACCGTCCCGGCCTCAGCGCCAGCAAGGCCGAGCAGGGTGGCCTCGGTCGGAATCGCGGCCACCTCGGCGGCATCGACCGCCACCGCGTTCATCGGCAGCCCCGCCGCAAGCGAGAGTCCCTCCGCGCCGGCCTCGATCGCCGCGAACCGCTCCTCGAACCACGCCAGCGCGCGCATGGTCTCGTAACCCGGCGCGGGCCGCTCCGGCTGGGTGAGCGCCGGGTTGACCTTCAGCAGTTCCTCGATGGACGCGTGCGCGCCGTTGAAATCATCCGGCATCCAGTCCCCGCCCTCGCCGGATGGGGTGTAGACCGCGATGATCTCCTCGGCCGTCCCGTACTGCGCGAGCGGCCGGCGTTTGCCCAGCGTCGGCTTCGGCACAACGGTGACGCCATGCCCAGGCACCGTGCTCCGGTCCGGCGTCATCCCCGGAATCTGCGGCGACTGCACCGCTCCCGGCGCATCCGGATGCCCCGGAATGTACGCCCGCGCGTCCCTCTTCTCCGTCTCCGCCATCCGGAACCGCCGCCGCGGCCGCTCGCCGCCTGACCACTCCGCCATTGTGTTCCTCCTCGTCCGGGTTGCCGGGCTGCCGGCTCTCGGCTTTCAGCTTTCGGGTGTCGGCTTTCAGCTTTCGGGTATCGGGTTTCAGCGGTCAGACGTTGAGCGAGTCCACATGACTGCAGCCAATGGCCGATTGCTGATAGCCGGGACGCCCGTCACCCCATGATCTTGCACAACTGCTCGATGCCGACGTTGCCGCCGGAAATGGTGACGCCGACCCGCTTGCCGCGCCCGTCGACCTTGCCGGACAGCAGGGCGGCGAGGGCCGTCGCTCCGCTCGGTTCGGCGACGATTTTCACCTTTTCAAACAGGAAGCGCATCGCCTCTTTCGTCTCGTCATCGCTCACGAGGGCGATCCGGGAGACCAGCGGACGCACGGTCGCCCACGTGAGCTTGCCCGGGGCCTCGGTCTGCTGCCCGTCGGCGATGGTGCGCGGCACTTCCGCGAGGCGGACGCGCTCGG
>CAIPGK010000702.1 GCA_903864575.1 uncultured Chloroflexota bacterium | reverse complement strand
CGCCGCTCCCGCTGCGGCTGGTCTATCCCCCAGCCAGCTGCGGCGTGAGCGGCGCGCCGGTTCCGGCAGGCCCGCCCGAGCATCGTCCTTGTCATCGGAGAACCGTCATTGCCACGCCGCCGGTCGCGAGGTCTTCCCATCGGGCGGCATGCCGATGTGCGCGGTGGACGACGGGATCGCCGCGAGGGGCGTTCCCCTCACGGCGTCACGAGATCGGCCAACTCGGGTCGGGAGCCTGCGGCGCCGCTCTCGCCAACCACCCCGGCACCGGTTCCGGCGGCGCGGTGCCGCCTGCGTGGAGCAGCCCCGGCAGCCGCGCTCCCGGGCACGCCACCTCGCCGCAGCCGCAATCTTGCGGGAAAGATTGCCGGTTCCTTTCGTGGTCTTTTCGGTCGGTCATCCCCACCATGGACGCATGCGTCCGGGTGGACGCGAGCAGCCCCGGGAGCGGGGCAGAGAGGAACAATCCATGGATGGGGGTATCTTCGATCGATTGACCCGGCTGCTCGCCGGGCGGTTGACCCGGCGTTCGGGACTGGCGGCGGCGGCACTGTCCCTCCCGGCGGTCGCCGCAGCGCGCCAGCCGCACGGCGGTGCTCGCAACGGCAACAGCGACAGCGACAGCAACGGCAACAGCAAGGGCAGGGGCCGCGGACCCCAGCAGGAAGGCCCCTGCGGCGACGGCCGCCGCAAGGGCAACATCTGCACGAAGGACAGCCAGTGCTGCACCGGGTACTGCGAGGTCTCGCTCGGGAAGAAGAACGTCGACCGCAAGGGCCGCTGCCGGTGCATCCGGCGCGGGAAGCCGTGCACTCCGAAGCAGACGTGCTGCGGCAAGGCCGCCTGTGTCGACGGCGTCTGCGGCGCGACCGCGCCGCCTCCTCCTGCCTGCCAGGAGACCGGGGGGACCTGCGCGACCGACGCCGACTGCTGCTCCTGCCTGACCTGTGTGTCCGGCGCCTGCGCCGCGTGCGTGCCGCTGGTGTGCGCCAGCGGATGTGACTACACCACCGTGGGCGACGCTTACGCGGCGGCGTCGGCCGGTGACACCATCTACATCGGGCCCGGAACCTACCCGACCGCCATCACCATCGACAAGGACATCACCCTTGCCGCCTGCCCCTGCGACACCGGGGTCACCCTGACGGTGGACCGCACGGTCGCCTCCCCGGACTCCTACTACGCGATCCTGCGCGACGACGCGGGGGACGCCTCGGCGTACGCGGTAACGCTGCGCAACCTGACGCTGGAGGGGACCTATCCGACAGACAGCTACGACATCCTGCTGCAGTCGACCTTCCAGGAGAAGACCGACTGGACGCTGGAGGACTGCACCCTGAAGAACGCCTACTACGGGCTGTGGGCGCCAACCGGCCGCATCGTGATCACCCGGGGAACGGTCGAGAAATGCTTCATCGGCATCAACGCCCAGTACGAGGACGGGGAGGCGCCATCTTCGCTGGTCATGACCGACGTCACGGTGTCCGGCTGCGATTCCTACGGCGTCTTGTTCGATCCGTGGGACGACTCGGCGGGGACCTTCTCGACGGTGACCGGGTGCACCTTCCGCGACAACCCCGGATACGGCCTGTGCCTCTCCGGGGACTTCGGCGTCCCGCCGACGGTCATCACCACCGTGAGCAACAGCACCTTCACGGGCAATGGCGGCGGCACCTATCAGGGGCTGTACCTGTACGGCGGGCTGGCGACGGTGACGGGATGCACGATCACCGGGAACACCGGCGGGGGAGTCTTCCTCTACGATGCCGAAACCACGATCATCGACACCGAAATCAAGAGCAACGGCGGCGAGGAAGGAGCAGGCATCGATCTCCTCGCGCATAACCGGACCGTGACCACGTTGACGCTCGACGGGACGACGATGGTCAGCAACAACACCGCATCCGCGAATGGAGGAGGAATCAGCCGCTCAAGGCAGAACGGCTCGGTCAACTACACCGTCGTCGGCGCCGGGCCGCGCGTCACGGGCAACACCCCGGACCAGTGCTATGACGCAAACAGCTACACCGTCGTCGACTGCGCAACCTGGGTATGAAGGCACGCGGGCCGGGAGCGGAAGGTCCGTTCCCGGCCGGCGCCACGCCGCGCGGTCAGGCGCGAACCGCCGGGGGCGGCGCCCGGCATGGGTCAGGCGATGACGAGCTCGAGCGCGGCCTCGAGCGGGAGGGCGTGGCCGCGGGCGAGCAGGGCGGCGAACGCGCCGTCGCCGAGGGCGGCGGCCATGCGCTCGCGGGAGCCGGCAAGGGCGGCCAGGTTCCGCTCGCCGAGCGGGTAGCCGTGGCGGGCGGTGTCTTCGTCGAGGGCGCCGAGCAGAATGGCGGCCAGGTCGAGGTCCTCCGGCGGCGCGCCCTCGCCGGAGATGGCGAGGATGTAGCCCATCAGCGGGAGATAGACGGTGCCGGTGAAGCCCGCGTTGCCGCTCCAGGTGATGGACTGGGCGAAGTGGCCGCGGGCTTCGGCGGCGTCGCCGGTTTCGAGCAGGGCGAAGCCGAGCCAGTCGCCCGCGACGTTGGCGTGAACGGCGGAGTTCCGCGTTTCGGCCCATTCGGCGTAGGCGCGGAGCAGGGGCAGGGCGGCCTCGGTATCGCCGTTCTGGACGAGCAGATTGGCGAGGATGACCATGCTCATGTGCCAGGAGACCTCCTTCGGGCCATCCTTGACCAGCGCGTATGCCTCCCGGGCGAGAAGCACCGATTCCAGCGACGGCAGACCTGCGACATCGCGCCGGAGCACCTCGAGGATGGTTGCGCGGGCGACATACTCGGGCGTGCCATCGGCCGCGGCGAGCATGCGCAGGCGCTCCCCTGCCTCCTCGAGCGGGGCGAGATCGGACTGGAGATAGGCGAGACAGCCGGACCAGTAGACAGCGTCCATGAGGGCGCCTGTGTTCGGCGCGCCGTCGCCCGCCGAACTGGCGGCGATCGCGGCGGCGAGGATGGCGCGGCCCTCGCGGAAGCGGTTGCGGACTTCCCAGTACTGGCTGAGGCTGGCGGCCGTGGCGAGGGCGGCGGCGGCGGCGGCGTGGGCGAAGGCAGCCTGCAGGTTGGGGAGATCGGCGTCGAGGGCATCGAGGGCAGGCACCGGCTCGGGACCGGCGACCGCGAGGGCCTGCTCGCGGGCCCAGCGGAGGAACCAGGCCGCATGGGCGCGGCAGACGGCGGGTTCCTCGCCCGCGGCGCGGAGGCGGGCCTGCGCGAAGAAGCGGATTGGCTCCAGCATCCGCATGCGGGCGGCGGGATCGGCAGGATCGGGCTCGATCAGGTGCGATTCGGCGAGCAGGGGGAGGGCGGCGACGAGGGCCGGGGCGCCCACATCGGCGGCGACGCCGAAGACGGACTCGGTCGTGAAGCCGCCCCGGAACGCGCCGAGCAGGCGGAACAGGCGCTGGGCGTCCGGGGGGAGGAGGTCGGAGCTCCAGGCGATGGCGGCGTCCATGGTGGCGAAGCGGGACGGGTGATCGCGGCGGCCGCTGCTGAGGGCGGCCAGGCCGGCGCTGTCAAGCAAATCGGCTACCGCGGGGAGTGGCAGCACCGTCGACTGGGCGGCGGCGAGTTCGATGGCCAGCGGCAGGCCGTCGAGCCGGCGGACGATGGCCGCGGCCAGATGCTCGTCGTCGTGCCGGGGAGCGCGGCCGGGCGCGGCCGCGGCGAGGCTGCGCAGGAAGAGGGCGACCGCGGGATTGGCGGCGAGGTCGATGGCGTCGGCGTCCGGGGCGGGCAGCGGGAGGGGAGCGACGGTCAGGATGCGCTCGTAGCGGACCCGCAGGGCCTCGCGGGAGGTGATGAGGATGGTCAGGGCCGGGGCCTCATCGAGCAGTTCGGCGACGATCGGGGCGGCATCGAGCAGATGCTCGAAGTTGTCAAGGATCAGCAGGGAATTGCCGGCGCCGAGCGCCCTGGCGATCCGGGAGAAGGAGGGTTTCGGGCCACGGCCGGGCGGGCCGGCGGCTCGGGCAATTGCCGGCAGCACGAGGTCGGGGGAGGTGATGGCTTCGAGCGGCGCGACCACCACGCGCCTGCCTGCCACTTTGCGGCCGGCAGCAACGGCGCGGGAGAGGCGGCTCTTGCCGATGCCGCCGGGACCGACGAGGGTGAGCAGGCGATCGCCAGCGGCGAAGCGGCGCTCGATGGCGGCGATCTCGTCATCGCGGCCGAGAATGGCCGGTTCGTCGTCGACCGGAGCCGGGGTGTAGGTGGTCAGACTCCGCTCATCGCGAATCCTGCGCTCACGGATGAGCGCCTCGAGCAGGCGTTCGCGCTGCTCGCCAACGAGCTCCAGCGCATCGGCGATCACGCGGGCGGTGGCAGGATACGGAACCGGACGCCGGCCCCGCTCGAGGTCGCCAATGGTGCGGACCGACAGCCCGGAGCGCTCGGCGAGCACTTCCTGCGTCAGGCCAGCGGCAAGCCGCATGGCGAGCACTTGCTGGCTGAAGGCGTTGTCCACGGGAACCCCCGCCCGTTCCGTTTCATGCGAGCGACTTCATCTGTTTGCCGGGCAGTATAGACGACACGCGCCTCCGTCCGGTCGTTCGTGCGGCTTGCCGGCACGCCTCCCCGAACCGGAATTGCCCCACGAGAGTGCTCCCGCCACCTTCCATCACAGCGAACCCACGCACCACCCCGCGAGCAGCACAGTGGACCTTCGCGGCCGAGACATTGATGCACAGCGCTGAGCATCGGGCGCAAGGAACCGCATCCCCTGGACATCGTCCTGGACTCCCGCGCACCCGCCTTGGGGCGCGTGGAATCAGGGGGCGCAGTTGGCGCCTCGGTCCCCGCTGCGCCGTGCCGACTGCGTGGAGCGGCTCCGCCGGATCCGCAACGGAGCCGACGCGCGCGGCCCCTAATCTTGCGGGAAAGTTTGCCGGTTCCTTTCGTGGTCTTCTCCGCCAGTTCTCTCTACCATAGACGCATGCGTCCGGGTGGACGCGAGCAGCCCCGTGAACGGGACAGGAGAGGAGCGGTCATGGATGGGGGTACCTTCGACCATTTGACCCGGCGGCTGGCCGGGAGGCTGACGCGGCGCGTCGGGCTGGCCGGAGCGCTGGGCGCGCTGGCGGGCGGCAAGGCGCTCGACGCGGCAGGGCGAGCCCGCGAGCGCACCCGCCGACATCCCGGCGGGACCGGCGCCCGGCGCCATGACGCCGAGGTCATCAACGAAAAGAAGCCCTGCGGCCCAACCGCGGCGGAGAACAAGTGCCGCAAGAACAAGGACTGCTGCACGAACTATTGCAAACCGCCGAAGGGCAACGCCAAGACCGGCCGCTGCCGGTGCATCAAGCCGAGCAAGAAGTGCAAGAACGGGCAGACCTGCTGCGGCGGCGCCACCTGCCAGAACCGGAAGTGCACGCTGCCCCCCACCTGCGGCGCGACCGGCGGAGCCTGCACCGAGGACGCCAACTGCTGCTCCGGGCTGTCCTGCCTCCAGGGCGTTTGCTCCTCGTGCGTGGAGACGGTCTGCGCGAGCGGCTGCGCCTTCACCACCGTCAACGCGGCCTATGCGGCGGCGGCGGCGGGAGATACGATCTACATCGGGTCGGGGACCCACCCCACCGGGATCGTCGTGACCAAGGACATCACCCTGACGGCCTGCCCGGGAGTGACCGCGATCCTGGAGCCCGACCGCGTGTTGCAGGATGCCGACAGCTACTACGTGATCGCGACCGAAGACTCGGTCGACACCACGACCAAGCGCTCCGTGACGCTGCGGAATCTCACCCTGCAGGGAACGGCCACGGGCTACGCCGACGATTCGGAGGCGCTGCTGACGAGTTACTTGGTTGGGCTTGTTTCGTGGACGATCGAGGACTGCACGCTGACGAAGGCCTACTACGGAATATCAGCCAGGGGCGGCGAGCAGGTGATCACCGACTCGACCTTCACCGACATCACCTTCGCTGGCGTCTACCAGAGTTACCTGGCGAATTTCGCCGCCACCGACGACATGTCGCTAACGGTCACCGGCAGCACCTTCAGCGACTGCGACTCCTACGCAATCTACTGCAACCCCGAGGGGTCCAGCGCGGCCAACGGGACGCTGACCGTGACCGACAGCACGTTCACGAGGATCGGGGGCTACACGGTGTACTACACCGGGGACACCACCAAGCTGGCCAACCGCAAGGCGTTCTTCACCGGCACAACGTTCAACGACACCGGTCTGGACCAGTCGATCCCGCTCTACGTCACCGCCGGGACCGTGACCTTGGACGGGTGCACGCTGACCAACAACAAGGAATCTGCGATCTACGTCCTCGACGGTGACGCCATCGTGAAGGACACCCTGATCCAGGGCAACACCGCCGATGCCGATGGGGGCGGCATCTACATCGACGCCTACAACGGCAACGCGAGCCTCGTGGTCTCCGGGTCGACGAGCATCACCGGGAACAGCGCCAAGACGGGCTTCAATGGCGGCGGCGTCTTCCTGGCGCAACGGCTGTCCTACGTCGCCACCGCGAGCGGGACCAGCACGACCAACGTG